>JAKLIU010000316.1 GCA_022709445.1 Spirochaetota bacterium
CCACGCTCTCGACGGTAGCGTCCGCCAGGAGGAGGGGCAGGACGGCCTCGCGGTAGGGCAGGGCGCCGGCGACGTTCCCGCCCAGGCTCAGCCGGTTCCTGACGCTGCGGTCCGCGACGTTGCGGACCGTGGCGGAGAGGAGGGGGAAGGCGGCTGGGTCCGCCGCCTCGTTGAGGCTCAGCGCCGCGCCCAGGTACAGGTCGGTCCCGTCGCCGGCGAATGCCCGGGCCTCGGCCAGGGATTTCAGGTCGATCAGGACACGCGGCACAGCGGCCAGCCTCCTGGCCCCCGTGACGATCTCCGTGCCGCCCGCCAGGTAGCGGACGTCCCCGGGCTTGCCGCGACCGGCATGATCGAGCCACGCCGATACCGCCTCTTCCGGCGTCCCGGGCCTCAGGTAGACCAGGTCGGTGCAGATCATGGCTCGTTCCCTCCCATGGCCTTCCAGACGGTCTCGGGCGTGATGGGCAGGCTGCGGAAGGCGTACCCGGCGGCCCTCGACAGGGCCGAGGCCACCGCCCCGGGCATGCCGATGATCCCCTGTTCGCCCAGCCCGCGCGCGCCGTACGGACCGTCACCCTGGGGCGTCTCGGCGAAATCCACGAAGTAGGCCGGTTCCTCGCCGAAGCGCATCAGCTTGAAGTCACGCAGGTTCCCGTTGACGGCCCGTTCCTCCGAGTCGAAGGTGAATGCCTCCCGGGTGGCGAATCCCAGGCCCATGGACATGGCGCCGACCACTTGCCCGCGGGCCAGGGCCGGATTGACCACGCGCCCCACGTCCATGCAGCAGGCCGCCCTGAGCACGCGATACGAGCCGGTGGCCGGGTCGAGCTCGACCTCGACGCCCTCCGCCCCGAGGGTCCATTCAAGCCCCGGCCGGCCGCGGCCGGTCTCCGGGTCCAGCCCCGTGAGGTGCCGCGCCACGTAGCGTCCGGTCCCCATGACCGGCCCTCCCACCGTGACGCCGTCGGGGTGGACATAGCCCATGACCACGCGGGACAGGGGAAGCCCCTGCGCGGGATCGTCCGTGATGAACACCCGGCCGCCGGATACCGTGAGGTCCGCCTCCGGGCAACGGAGCGGGTCCGAGGCGACGCGCTTGATCTGGCGAACGGCGTCCGCGACGGCCTCCAGCGCGGCCCGGCCGGCCATGAAGAGCGAGCGGCTGGCGGCCGTGGTCCAGTCGTGCGGCGAACGGTCCGTGTCCACTTCCCCCGTCGCGCGGACCAGGGCCGGGTCCATGCCCAGGGCCTGCGCCACGATCTGCCTGAGTCCGGTGAGCGTGCCCTGTCCCAGCTCGACCACCCCGGTGACGAGGGATACGCTGCCGTCCTCGTTGAAGTACAGCGCCGCGCCGGCGTCGGTGAAGGTGGGTATGGCGGGAGCCTTCCAGAAACAGGCGATCCCCTTGGCGCGGATCAGGCGGTGGCCGTCCGGACCGGCGCGCTCGGTCCGCGTCCCGTCCTCCCACTCCAGCCTGCCCCTCACCGCCCGCAGGCATGCGCGGAGGTCGCCGGTACCGGGGTCGAGCAGGGCTCCCGTCGGCACGGCGTCGCCGGCCCCGATGGCGTTCATCGCGCGGAGGTCCGCGGGGTCCATGCCCAGTTTCCCGGCCAGGGCGTCCAAGGCCCGCTCGACGGCGAAGGACATCTCTATGTGCCCGAAGCCCCGGTAGGCCGTGGCGAAGGGGTGGTTGGTGTAGACGCAGAGCGAGTCGGCCTTGACGTTGGGTATGCGGTACGGGCCGGTGCAGGCGATGGCGGCGGCCCTGGACACGTTCACTGCGTAATCGGCGTAGGCCCCGGAATCGAAGAGCAGCTCGATGTCCGCGCCCAGGAGGGTCCCGTCCGCCTCCGCGGCGAGGGCAACGCGGGCCTCCAGCCCGGGACGTCCGGGGGAGCAGAGCATGTCCGCCTCGCGCGTGTTGACCAGTCGCACCGCACGGCCCCCGAGGGCGCGGGACAGCAGGAAGGCCAGGGGCTCGAGCTGGATGCCGGCCTTGCCCCCGAAGCCGCCTCCCACGGGACCGGCGACGACGCGGATCATGCCCTCGGGTATTCCGAAGCCCTGCGCCAGGAGGGTCCTCACGCCGAACGGCGACTGGGTCGAGCTGCGGACCAGTACGCGCCCGTCGGGCAGGGACACCGCCTCCACGGCCCGGGGCTCCATGGCCGCGTGATCCCCCGGGGGGAACGAGCAGCTCGTCTCGACGACGACTGCGGCCGACTCGAAGGCGGATTCCGGATCGCCTTTGCGTATGCGGGTCCGGTTGGCGACGTTGGTGCCCGGTTCGGGCAGGATTGCCGGTATGCGGCGGTACGAACCCAGGTCGGGGTGGAGGATCGGGGCGCCGGGCATGAGGGCTTCACGGGGGCTCCGCACGGGCGGGAGGACCTCGTACTCGACCTCGATGAGCCTGAGCGCCAGGAGGGCCGCGGCTTCCGTGTCGGCCACCACCGCCGCCACCGCTTCCCCGTGGTGGCGCACCTCTCCGCGGGCCAGGGGCGGCTTGTCGCCCATGTACAGTCCGATGAGCGCGGTCCAGTCGTCGCCGGTGAAGACCCCGCGCACGCCGGGACTGGCCGCCGCCGCCGCCGTATCGCGCAGGTCGTGACCGTCGCCGCCGGCGGGTGCGGCGTCGCCGCGCTGTTTTTCCTGCTCGTGAGCCTGCGCGGATCCGGCGAACGCGCGACGCTGCAGCGGCGCGTCGCGGCGGGATTCGCCGCCGCCG
>JAKLIU010000317.1 GCA_022709445.1 Spirochaetota bacterium
GACGTCGAGTCCCAGGTCCACCACTTCAAGCTGATGCGCAAGGCCGAGGATGCCGGCAAGCAGCTCTGGGTCGAGAGCTGCCAGCACCCTTCGCGCGACGTGACCGAGGTCACATTATACGCCCCGGACCACCCCGGGCTGTTCGCCCGGATCGCCGGGGCCATGGCCCTGACCGGGGCCTCCATCGTCGACGCCAAGGTCATTACCCTTGCCAACAGCATGGCGCTCGACACCTTCTGGATCCAGGAAACTTCCGGCCGCGCCTTCGACAGCCCCGACCGGCTGACCCGGCTGAAATCGCGGATCGAGGACGCGATCGTCGGCCGGATCCACACCGAGCGGGAGCTGAAGGCGGTGCGCGAGCGGGCGCTGCCCAGCCGCACCCGGGTGTTCACCGTGCCCCCCGCGGTGTTCTTCGACAACAAGGCCAGCGTCACCCACACGGTCATCGAGGTGAACGGCCGCGACCGGCTGGGCTTCCTCCACGACGTGACCTCGACGCTCACGGCGCTCGGCCTGCAGATCACCAGCGCCCACATCTCGACCTACGGCGAGCGGGTGGTCGACGTGTTCTACGTCAAGGACGTGTTCGGGCTGAAGGTCGAGGACAAGGCCAAGCTCGAGCAGATCGAGCAGCGGCTGCTGCAGGCCATCGCCGCGCCCGAGGAGCCGCCGCAGCCCGCACAGCCGGCGGTGGAAGCCGCGGCCGAGTAGCCGCGCCCTTGCCGCCGGCGCTGCCTCCTCGTCATCCTCGTCATCCTCGCGCTTGTCGCGGGTCGTGCGTCCGTGGGGACGCTTTGTCAGTCAGGTGGGGGTCCTGGCCATGTGAAGTCACTGCGCATGAAGCCGAAGGTAACTGCGTCGCCGTGAGGCGGGGTGGGGAGCAACCGGAGGCGAACGGGTGGCCCGTAGGAGAACGAACCCGATTCGGCGGTCTGTGACGGCGAGCCTGCGATCCTTGGTGAAGCCTGGGCCTTGGTGAGGTCCGGCCGGACGCGCTGAGGTGACTGTGAAAGCGACGTTCGGGTGCAGGGCGTGGTTGGGGACGGGACGTCCGGAAGGCAAAGCGGAGGAAGCGGAGAGACCTGCCGGCCTGGGCGAGGTTGGCAGGGGTCAGAGCCTTCATAGTACCGCTGCGGCGTGAGCCGCGAGAGGCCCGGGCAGCAAAACCGGACCGAGGGAAGGGAGGCAGGGAGGTGGAGCCGTGACGGACGGATTGCCGCAAGGAAGAGCATCGGCAGTGCCCGTGAGGGCTAAACGCGGTGCAGAAGCCGGCGGCCGGTCGCGCGACTGGTCGTGGGCGGAAGCGGCGGTGTGGACGGAGCGGATGGTGTCGGCGCTGGAGAACGGCGTCAAAGGAGGACGTTGGTACAGCCTGATGGACAAGGTGTCCGCGCCGGCGACGCTTGCGGCCGCCTGGGCCAGGGTCCGGGCGAACGGCGGCGCGGCGGGTGTGGATGGCGTCAGCATCGAGCGGTTCGCGGCGCGGTCGGAGGCGTATCTGGCCGAGCTGTCGACGGCGCTGCGGGAGGGAAGCTACCGCCCGCAGCCGGTCAGGCGGGTGGAGATCGCCAAGGGCGATGGCGGGAGGCGGCCGCTGGGCATTCCGGCGGTCAAGGACCGGATCGCGCAGACGGCGGTGAAGCTCGTGATCGAACCCATCTTCGAGGCGATGTTCCGGCCGCAGAGCTATGGCTTTCGGCCGAAACGGAGCTGTCATGACGCGCTGCGCGAAGTGGACGGTCTGCTCGCGGCCGGCTTGACCTACGTGGTCGACGCCGACCTCGAGGGCTACTTCGACAGCATCCCGCACGAGCGGCTACTGGGCCTCCTCGCGGAGCGGATCAGCGATGGCCGCGTCCTCGACCTTCTGCAGGGCTGGCTCGGGCAGGACGTCCTGCAGGGTCTGGAGCGATGGACGCCGGTGGCGGGCACGCCGCAAGGCGCGGTGATCAGCCCGCTGCTGGCGAACATCTACCTGCACCCGCTGGACGTGTGGATGGAGCAGCACGGCTTTCGGATGGTGCGGTATGCAGACGACTTCGTGGTGTTGTGCGAGAGCCGCGAGCAGGCTCACGCCGCCCTGGCGCTCCTTCGCCAGTGGGTGGCGGAGAACGGCCTCGCCCTGCACCCGGAGAAGACGCACCTCGGCGATTGCCGGAAGCCGGAGGAAGGCTTCGACTTCCTCGGCTACCGGTTCGCCGCCGGACGCCGGTGGGTGCGCAAGAAGAGCCTCGCCCGCCTCAAGGACCGTATCCGGGAGAAGACCAAGCGGACGCGCGGCGACAGCCTGGCGCGGATCGTGGCGGACCTGAACCCGATCCTGCGCGGCTGGTTCGGCTACTTCAAGCACGCCCACCCCTACACCTTCCCGGCCGTGGACGGCTTCGTCCGCCGCCGGCTGCGGGCGCTCCTGCGCAAGCAGGAGAAGCGGCCCGGCTTCGGCCGCTGCCTCGCCGACCAGAGGCGCTGGACCAACGCCCACTTCGCAAAAGCCGGGCTGTTCGCCCTTCACCCAGCCTGGCTCGCCGCGAGACACTCCCGATGAGGAAACCACCGACCGGAGAGCCGTATGCGGGAAAACCGCACGTGCGGTTCGGAGGGCGGGGAGGGAAACCTTCCCGACCCCTATCACGGAAGGCGTGGATGGCCGTGACAAGCACGGCCATGACGTAGACAAACAACGTCCTGGCAATGACGCCACCGGGTTCTGGCTGAA
>JAKLIU010000318.1 GCA_022709445.1 Spirochaetota bacterium
CCCAAGGGCACCGGGAGGGAAGCGCTGGAGGCCCTGGCCTGCGGCCTGCCCAGGGTCCGGGAACACCTGGACGGCAAGACCGTGGCCAAGGTGGTGGTGGTGCCCGGCCGGCTGGTCAACTTCGTGGTCAATGGCTAGGCTGGGGGCCCTGTTGTCGCGGCCGGCGGCCGTCCTGTCCGCCCTGGCCGTGATGGTCGCCTTCATGGCGCTGGGCATGCCGACCTGGCTGGCGGGCGCGGACGGGTACACGCCGCCGGGCGGCGCCTTCGACACCAGCCCGTACTATACGCCGGCCCAGGCGGTGGAGCGGGCCATGGCCTACACGGACGAAGGCGCGGCCGCCTATGTCAGGGATCGCTGGACCTGGGACCTCGCCTTCCCGGCGGTCTACGGGGCCTTCATGCTCTCGGCCTGGGCCTTCGCGTTGTCGGCCCTCGCCGGCGCGCGCGGGCCGCGATTCGGCTTCCTGTGGATTCCGCTCCTGGGGGTCTGCTTCGACCTGTGCGAGAACGCCTCGGTGACCGCGCTCATGGCGCTGGTGCACGGAGGATGCACGGCCCCGGCCGCCGCGCTCGCGCTCGCTTCCACGGCGGCCAGCGTCTTCACCGCGCTCAAGTGGCTCTTCGTGGGCACCGGCTTCGCCGGCTCCCTGGCCCTTCCCCTCGCGGCGGGCGTCCGGGCCCTGGCCCGCCGGGGCGGCGCCCGCCCGGGCGGGGCGGTCAGGTCTTGAACTTGGCGGTGTCGTCCAGGAGCTGACGCACGCTGCGGGTGGCCTCGCCCGACATGTCGTTGGTGTCCTGGGCGGCGCGGCGTATCTCCTCCGCGCCCGAGGCCATCTCGCTCATGCCGTTCTCCAGCTCGCCCGCGAGCTGCAGGAGGCGGCGCATCTCCAGGAGCACCGTGTTGGAGCCGTCCTGCATCTCCTGGGCCGACTGGCGCACGTCCGTGGTCACCTCGTTGATCCCGCCCAGGGATTCCAGGATCTGCACCGAGCCGGCGCTCTGCTCCTGCATCGCGTACTTTATCTCCTCCTCCAGCCGGGAGAGAACCTCTATCTGCTCGACTATCTCCCCGAAGGTGCGCTCGCTGGTGCCGGAGCTGTCCACCACGGCGTTGATGACCCCGCGTATGGACTTGATGTTCTGCGTGATGGTCTTGGACTGCCTGGCCGCGTTTTCCGCCAGCTTGCGTATCTCGTCGGCGACCACCGCGAAGCCCTGTCCCGCCTCGCCGGCGTGGGCCGCCTCGATGGCCGCGTTCATGGCCAGCAGGTTGGTCTGGGATGCGATGCCCGCGATGAGCGTGTTGGCTTCCTGAAGCACCGCGGACTGCGCGTCGATCTCCTTGACCTGATTGACCACCGTGGCTATGGCGGATCGCCCCGTGCCCGATTTGCCCAGGAGCTTCTCGTAGTAGGAACCCATGCGCTCTATGTTGGCGGTCACGGACTTGATGTTCGCGACCATCTCCTCTATGGACGAGGATGAGGTGGCGACGCCGTCGGCCTGGCGCTCGATCTGGGTGTACAGCACCCCGATGTTCCTGGTGATCTGCTCGACCGTGGCGCTGGATTCAGTCACCGAGGCGCTCTGGTTGACGGTCTGCTGCTTGAGGCTGTCTATGTTGGCCGCGATCTGGCGCACGGCCCCTGCGGTTTCCTCGGTGTTGGCCGACAGGCGTTCCATGCCCTCTTCCAGCCGGGTGGACTCCTGCTTGATCCGGTCCACCAGGGTCCGCAGCGTGCCGGTGAATGCGTTGAAATTGGAAGCCAGCTCGCCCAGCTCGTCGTCGTTGCCCTTGGGGATGGCGCGCGTCAGGTCCGCGTCGCCGGAGGCTATATCCCTCATGCCCTGGCCCACCTGGCGGAGGCGCTGGATCAGGTTGGCCATGATCAGGAGGGAGAGGAGCATGAGGAAGAGGACCACGCCGACGACGACCGAGGCGACGAGTATGGTGCTCCGCACCAGTTCCTGCTTGCGGGCGTCCACGAAGCCGCCCGCCTCCAGGCTGGCCTGGTCGATGACGGACTGCAGGGCATCCACCACCTTGGTGGCCGTGGAGAAGAAGATTCCGCCGTCGCGCCCGTACCCGCCCTCCGCGTAGTGCCCCACCAGGAAGGTTACGGCCTCCTGCATGTCCGACCAGTAGGAGCTGGCCTCCAGCTCCGCGATGGCCATCTCGATCTCGGGGGAGGCGATGTAGACCCGGCTGTCCAGGTTGACCCGTATGGCCGCGTTCATGGTGATCAGCTCGGTGGCGTAGTCTTCCTGCAGGGGCAGGTCCAGGGTGAACACGGAGCTGGCCATGGCGCGGGTCCTGCCGGCGTACTCCTTGGTGTCCTCGAACAGGAGGATCGCGGTGAAGTAGGGCGACACGCCCGGGGCGTCCACCCGGGAGATGTATTTCAGGGTGTCGAGCATCACCGCGATCGCCTCGCTGTACGCGGCGAACGAGCTGCGCTCGAGGGTGCTGCGCTCGTCAATGGAAGAGCGCAGGAGGGCCAGGTTGCCGATGGCCGCCGACAGGTCGGTCACCTGCCACTCCGGTATGCCCGAGGACTGGAGCCCGGGTGCGGCCGCCGCCCAGGCGTCGTCGGTGGCCTTCCTGAGCTCGGGCAGCTGGGAGGCCAGGGCGCCGCCGTTGAGCACGAGGGAACTCATCCCCCGCTCCTTCTGGGCCGCGTTCACCAGCCGGCTCATGGAGGACATCAGCTCC
>JAKLIU010000319.1 GCA_022709445.1 Spirochaetota bacterium
AGTCGCTGGCCGATTTCGCCGTCTGATACCCAGGTTTCCCCAGGCGCTGGGTTTGTCTGCCACCGCGGTGCTGGTGGTGGCCGCGCGCCTGGCGGTCACCGGCAACAACGCCCTCTCCGGGCTGCTGCCCGGATTCCCCTGGGCGGTGATGGTCTGGCTGGAACTGGCCATCTTCCACCTGGGCACCGTGTTCTTCCTCCTGTTCTTCAGGTCCCTGTATCCCGCGGACCTGCCCCGCTGGGGATTCCTCCCCCTCCTGGCCGTCTACTCGCTCCTGGCGATCATGTCCCTGGCCGCGCCGCTGTCCTTCTTCAACCGCCTGGTGCCGGTCATGCAGGCAGGGGCGGTCGCGGGCCTCCTGTTCGTGCTGGCCTGCCTGGCGCTCGCGTTCTTCCGCAAGCGGCCTGATGCCGGCTTCATCCTGGCGGGCTTCGTGATCTTCGCCCTGAGCGCGGTCAACGACATCCTGTTCGCGCGCGGCGCGTTGGCGACGGCCTACCTGATCCCCCTGGGACTCTTCGCCTTCATCCTGGTCCAGGCGGTCGCGCTCGCCCGCATATTCTCGCGTTCCTTCAGCCAGGTCGAGCGGCTGTCGGAGAGCCTGGCCACCGTCAACCGCAGCCTCGAGCGCTTCGTCCCCAAGGAGTTCCTCTCCTTCCTGGACCGCAGGAGCATCTCCGAAGTGCGGCTGGGCGACCAGACCCTGAGGAACATGACGGTGCTGTTCTCCGACATACGGTCGTTCACCACCATCTCCGAGAGCCTCAGCCCGCAGGAAAGCTTCAACTTCCTCAATTCCTACCTGGAACGGGTCGGCCCCATCATCCGCTACCACGGCGGCTTCATAGACAAGTACATAGGCGACGCGATCATGGCCCTGTTCCCGGATTCCCCCTCGCGCGCCGTGGAGGCCGCGATAGCCATGCAGTTCGCGGTCCGCGCCTTCAACGAGGAGCGGGTCGGGCTGGGCCAGCGCCCCATCCAGGTGGGCGTGGGCTTGCACGGGGGACCGGCCATGCTGGGCATCGTGGGCGAGCTGGAACGGCTGGAGAGCACGGTGATCTCGGACACCGTCAACCTGGCCAGCCGGATCGAGGGCCTGACCAAGACCTACAAGACGGACGTGCTCATCTCGGGCACCCTGGTCCGCTCGCTTGGCCAGGGCGCGGGGGAGGATGGACGGGACCTCCCCTGCCCCTTCAACGTCCGGCTGGTGGACCGGGTGACGGTCAAGGGCAAGAGCGAGCCCAGCGACCTGTACGAGCTCCTGGACAGCCGGACCCAGGAGGAGCTTGCGCCCTTCATGGCCTCGCGCGATACTTTCGAGCGGGCGGTGGCCCTGTTCCGGGAACGGCGCTACGGGGAGGCCAAGGCGGGCTTCGTCGAGGTAGCCAGGCGGAATCCCCTGGACCAGGTCGCCCGCATCTACATCAACAGGTGTTCCACCGCGGCCGGCCACTCCGGGGAGGATCCCGCGCCGCCCGACGGGCCGCGCGCGCCCTGACGCCGGCACGAGGCCCGCGGGTTATTGCGCCCGCCGGCCATTCCATGAGAGGATGAGTCAATGCACGAATTCAAAGTCCTCGGTTTCCGCGACGAGATAGCGCAAGCGCTGTCGTCCTTCGGCTTCGCCGCCCCGACCGAGATACAGACCCTTGCCGCCGCGAGCATGCTCGCGGGCAAGGACGCCTTCATCAGCTCGTCCACGGGCTCCGGCAAGACCTTCGCCTACCTGGCGCCCATCTTTTCCGGCATCGACCCCGCCCTGGGCACGGTCCAGGCGATAGTGGCGGCCCCCACGCACGACCTGGCCGCCCAGCTGTTCCGCGAGACGGAGCGCCTGGCCGAGGCCTCCGGCCTGGGCTTCAGGATAGCGCAGGCGCTGGGCTCGGTCCCCCTGTCCAGGCAGCTCCAGAGGCTGGCGGCCAAGCCCCAGGTGGTGGTTGGATCGGCCGGCAGGATCAGGGACCTCATCTCGGGGGGTTACCTGGACGCTTCCGCCTGCCGCTGGCTGGTGCTGGACGAGGCCGACCGGCTCTTCGAGAAGGAAGCCATCGACATAGCCGGAGACATACTCGACGCCGTGCCGCAGGCCTGCGCCCGCGTGCTGGTGTCCGCCACCATCCCGGAGCGCACCGTGGAGCGCTCGTCCAAATGGTTCCGCGAGCCCGAGCGCCTCTTCCTGGACTCGACCGAATCGTTGCGGACGTCCATAGAGCACTGGTGCTTCCACGCGGCTTCGCGCTCCAAGGTGGAGTTCCTGCGCAAGTTCGAGGCGGCCGTGAAGCCGGAACGATGCCTCCTGTTCGCGTCCTCCAACGCCGCCATCTTCACCATCGCGCGCAAGCTGGAATACCTGGGCTTCTCCGCCGCGATCCTCAAGTCGGACAAGGAAGGAAACGAGCGCAAGTCCGCGATCGAGGACTTCGCCGCCGGCCGCGTGCGCTGGCTGGTGACCACGGACCTGGGGGCCCGCGGCCTGGACGTGCCGGACGTCAGCCACGTGCTGAGCTTCGACCTGCCCGAAGAGCCCTCCGTGTACGTCCACCGGGCCGGCAGGACCGGGCGCGCGGGCAAGCACGGCGTGTCCATAGCCCTGGCCGACCTGGTGGAGCTCAAGCGGGCGTCCAGGATCGCCGTGCGCTACGGCTTCCCCTTCGTCTGCAAGATCCTGGATTCCGGCGTGGTCCATGACATAGAGCCCG
>JAKLIU010000032.1 GCA_022709445.1 Spirochaetota bacterium
AAGCGCGGGGAGACCTCGATCAAGAAGAAGCTCCCGCTGACGGACTGCTTCTCCGCGCCCTGCGTGGAAGCCTGCCCCGCCGCCCAGAAGCCGCCCGCATACATGAAGGCCCTGGCCGCGGGCGAGCCGAAGAAGGCCCTGTCCATCGTGCTGGCCGACAATCCCCTGCCCCGCATCACCGGCGTGCTCTGCGACCACCAGTGCATGTACGCCTGCGCCCGCGTGGACTACGAGGGGCCGGTGCGGATCAGGGACATGAAGCTGGCCTGCGCCCGCGCCTGCGAGATCCGGCCCGTGGCCGCGCAAGCCGTGACCGGCAAGGGCAGGACGGCAGTGTTCGGCGCCGGTCCCGCGGGACTGTCCTGCGCCCACTACCTGGCCCTGGACGGCTACCCGGTCACCGTCTTCGACACCGCCTCCGCGCCCGGAGGCATCCCCGCCCGCGTCATACCCTCCTTCCGCATCTCGCGGGAGGACCTGGCGGCGGACATCCAGCGCATCAAGGACCTGGGCGCGGAATTCCGCTTCGGCTGGAACGGAGCCGTCGACACGGCCGCGCTCGCCAAGGAAGGCTGCACGTCGTTCGTGCTTGCCACCGGAGCCCCCGTGCCGCGGCGCATGCCCCTGTCCGGTTCCGGCATACGCACGGTCGACGCCCTCGAGTTCCTGGAGGCCGCCTGGAAGGGCGGCGGGGAGTTCGACGGGGCGAGGAACATAGTCGTCGCCGGCGGCGGCAACACGGCCATGGACGCCTCCCGCGTCGCGGCCAGGCTGCCGGGCAAACCCAGGGTCAGCCTCCTCTACCGGCGCACCCTGGCCGAGATGCCGGCGGACCGCGAGGAGTTCGAGGCCGCCCTGGCGGACGGCGTCATGTATTCGGAACTGAGCCTCCCCGAGTCCATGTCTCCCGGCACCCTGGTCGTGCGGGAAATGGAACTGGGCGAACCCGACGGCTCCGGCCGCCGCGCGCCCGTGGCCTCCGCCCGCACTCGGGAACTGGCCTGCGACCTGGTGGTCGCGGCCGTGGGCGAGAGCCCGGACAGGGCGCTCCTGGAGTCCCTGGGCATCGCGGTCGGCGCTGACGGGCGACCCGTCGTCGACCCGGATACCATGGCAAGCGGCGCGAACGCGGTGTTCGTCGCAGGGGACGCCAGGCGCGGCCCCTCGAGCATCATTGCCTCCATCGCGGACGGCCGCAGGGCCGCATACTCCATCCTGCGCATCGCGGGCATCGAACCGACCGTGACGCCGATGGCCCCGGGCGCTCCCGACATGGAAGCGCTCTCCCGGCGCGGCGAGTGGCTGCCGGGCATCGAGTGCGAGCACCCGGAGACGGACGCCGCCTTCATCAAGCGCGAAGCGGAGCGCTGCCTGTCCTGCGGCTCGGCCTGCCTGCGATGCGTCGAGGTGTGCCCCAACCGGGCCAACACGGCCCTGCCGGTGGCCGTGAGCTCCGGCGGTCCCTACCGCCAGTCCATCCAGATCCTGCACGTGGACAGCCTGTGCAACGAGTGCGGCAACTGCGGCTTCTTCTGCCCCTGGGAGGGCGAGCCCTTCCGCGGCAAGCCCACCCTGTTCAAGGACGAGGCATCCATCGGGAAGAGCGAAAACGCCGGCTTCTGCTTCTCCGGGGACGCAGGGCGCCCGGACCTGATCCTGCGCGAGACGTACGGGGGCAAGGCGGACAGGCTGTCCAACGAACAGTGGACGCGAACCGCCACTGCGGGCAACGCGGCCCTCGTCGCATTGGCCCGCGAGGTATTCTCGAAACACGCGTACCTGCTCGGGGGAGGCCGGTCATGATGATCATAGAGAACGTGCGGCTCCTGCACTTCCATCCCGGCTCGGTCTCCGCGCCGACGGACATCGCCATCGAGGGCGCGCGCATCAAGGAAGTCGGGCCGGGCCTGGCGGCCAAATACCCCGGCGCCGAGCGCGTGTCGCCGGGCGGCTACGTAAGCCCGGGCCTCGTCTGCTCGCACAACCATTTCTACTCGGCCCTGGCGCGCGGGCTCTCGGTTGCCATAGAGCCGAGCAAGGACTTCGCCCAGCAATTGCGCAACCTTTGGTGGCGCCTGGATCGCGCCCTGGACGAGGGCATCGTCAGGGCCAGCGGGCTTGCCGGCGCGGCCGAAGCCCTGCGCTGGGGCGTCACCGCGGTGGTGGACCACCATGCCAGCCCGGATTTCATCGACGGGTCGCTGGACGTCCTGCGCGAAGGCTTCGACGCGACCGGCCTGCGCGGGATCCTGTGCTACGAGACCACCGACCGCAACGGTCCCGGCGAGGGGTCGGCGGGCGTCGCGGAAAACCTGCGCTTCGCCAAACGGGTCGACGCCGAGCGCGCTTCCGGCAAGGAGATCCAGGTGGAGGCGGCCATCGGCGCGCACGCGCCCTTCACCGTGTCCGACGCCACGCTCGGGCTCCTGTCCGGCGCCGTGCGCTCGTCGAAGCGCGGCCTGCACATCCACGTGGCCGAGGACAAGTACGACGCCGTGGACAGCCGCCACCGTTTCGGGGCCGACATCTGCGCGCGCCTGGACAAGGCCGGGCTCCTGGGCCCGAAGACGATACTCGGCCATGGCCTGTACCTGTCGCGCGAGGAAGTGGACCTGGTCAACGAGCGGGACGCCTTCCTGGCCCACAACGCCCAGTCCAACATGAACAACGCGGTGGGATACAACCACCAGCTGCCGCTCTACCGGAACGCGGTGCTGGGCACGGACGGCATAGGCTCGGACATGCTGGCCTCGGCCAATTTCGCGTTCTTCAAGCACCGGGACGCGGGCGGCCCGCTCTGGATGGACGCCTTCCTGCGCATGCTGCAGGACGGCAACCGGCTCCTGGAGCGCTACTTCCCCGGCAGGAAATTCGGCCGGGTGGAGGCGGGTTTCGAGGCCGACCTGGCCTTCTGGGACTACGACCCGCCGACGCCCCTGACGGACGGCAACGTGGCCGGGCACGCGGCCTTCGGCATGAACTCGGCCATGGTGTCGTCCACCATGGTGGCCGGGAAATTCGCGATCAGGAACAGGATTCCCGCCTTCGATTACGCGGCCGCGATGGCCTCGGGCAGGGAACAGACGATACGGCTGTGGAAACGCATGGAGGAAAGGAAATGAGCATGGAAATCGGCAAGGAAATCGGCAAGAAGGCGGAATCATACCGCGACTGGACCGCGAAGAACCTCTCGGAGATCATCAAGGTCCCGGCCATGAGCAACAAGGAGAAGGAACGCATCCTCTTCCTCAAGGACATGTGCGAGAAGGCGGGCTTCGACGAGGTACGCGTGGACGGCCTGGGGAACCTGCTGGCCCGCGTGGGCAACGGGCCCAAGAAATTGGTCATCGACGCGCACATAGACACCGTGGGCATCGGCGACCGCTCCCAGTGGAAGAAGGATCCCTTCTCCGGCGACATAGAGAACGGCCTGGTGCACGGCCGCGGGACCAGCGACCAGACGGGCGGCGCCGCCTCCATGATCACGGCCGGGCGCATCCTCAAGGAAATGAAGTACGCGGGCGAGTACTCGGTGTGGTTCGCCTTCACCATCATCGAGGAAGACTGCGACGGCCTGTGCTGGAAGTACCTGATAGAGGAAGAGAAGTTCGTGCCGGACCTCTTCGTCTCCACCGAGCCGACGAGCCTGCGCCTGTACCGCGGCCACCGCGGCCGCATGGAAATGGAAGTCCGCATGAAGGGCGTGTCCTGCCACGGCTCGGCCCCCGAGCGCGGCGTCTCCGCGGCCTACAAGGCGGCCCGCGCGGCCCTTGCCATGGAAGCCCTGAACGCGGCCCTGCAGCCGGACGACGACAACTTCCTGGGGAAGGGCACCGTGGTGGTCTCGCAGATCAAGGTGCAGGGTCCGTCCCAGTGCGCCGTGCCCGACCAGGCCATGCTCTACCTGGACCGCCGCCTCACCTGAGGCGAGACCGCGGACATAGCCATCAGGCAGGTGAAGGAAGCCATCAAGGCGGCCGGCGTGGACGAGGTGGAGGTGACCATGCCCGAGTACGCCATCCCAAGCTGGACCGGCAAGGACTACCGCCAGGAGCTGTACTTCCCCACCTGGAAATTCCCGGCTGATCACCCCTTCGTCAAGGCGGGCGTCGCCGCCCACGAGGCGGTGTTCGGCACGGCCCCCGTGGTGGACAAGTGGACCTTCTCCACGAACGCGGTCGCGGTCGCCGGGCGCCACGGCATCCCGAGCATCGGCTTCGGGCCCGGCGACGAGAACCAGGCCCACGCCCCCAACGAGGTGACCCGCGTGGACGACCTGTGGAAGGCCGCCGCGTTCTACGCCGCCCTGCCCTACGCCCTGGAGGCGGCCAAAGCCCGATGAGATGGCATCTCCGCTGCTCCGAGTGCGGGGCCGAGTATCCCCTGGAGCCGGGACGCTACCTCTGCGACGCCTGCTCGGCCCAGCAGGAGCCCGAGCGGCCCCTGCGCGGAGTGCTCGAGTGCGCGTGGGACGGGGTGTTCCGCGGGATCCCGAACGACATCCCGCTCCCGGTCAAGGCCGAGCACTTCCCGGCGGTTCCCGTGGGCTGGACCCCGTTCTGGGCTCCGCCCCGCCTGCGGGAGAGCACGGGATTCCCGCGGCTCTGGCTCAAGGACGATACCTGCCAGCCCTCCGGCAGCTTCAAGGACCGGGCTTCCCTCCTGGTGGCCGCCTTCGCGCGCATGCACGGCATCACGGAGATCGCGCTGGCCAGCACCGGCAACGCGGCCTCCAGCATGTCCTGCATCGGGGCGGCCGCCGGCCTCAAGGTGACGGTCTTCCTGCCCAGGAAGGCGCCGGCCGCCAAGCGCGTCCAGGTGCTCCAGTACGGGGCCGAGCTGCGCGAGGTGGACGGCACCTACGACCAGGCTTTCGAGGAATCGCTGGCCTACAGCCGGGAGACCGGCGTGCTGTCCCGCAACACGGCCTACAACCCGCTGACCATCGAGGGGAAGAAGACCGTCAGTTTCGAGATCGTCCGCGACCTGGCCAAGGCCATCCCGGACAACATGATGAACTTCGTGATGCCCGACCATGTCTTCGTGCCCGTGGGCGACGGCGTGATCCTGGCGGGCGTGTACAAGGGCTTCGAGGACCTGGTGCGCCTGGGCCGCTGCCAGAGGATGCCCGTGATCTGGGCCTGCCAGGCTGAGGGCTCGAGCGCGATCGCGCGGGCGCTGGAGACGGGCGGCTTCGGCGATCCGGTTCCCAGCGACACGGTCGCGGACTCGGTGTCGGTGGACGTGCCGCGCAACGGCCTCCACGCCCTGGGCAAGCTCAAGCGGCACGGCGGGAAGGCCGTGGTGGCCACGGACGCGGAGATCCTGGCGGCCCAGCGGGAATTGTCCTCGCAGGCGGGACTCTTCGCCGAGCCCAGCTCGGCCCTGGCCTGGGCGGGCTTCAGGAAAGCCGCCCCTGCCATAGCCAAGGACCAGATCGTGGTGGTGCTGGTCACCGGCAACGGCCTCAAGGACATCACCGGCGCCATGAAAGCGCTGGAGCTGTAACGAGCAAAGCGAACAAAGAGACACAGAGGCACAGAGAATGGAAGGACGAGGAATGACCAATAACAGCCCATGCACCAACCTTCATTTTCCCTTGTCTTCCTCTGTGAGTCTGTGCCTCTGTGGTTCAATTACGTTTTATCAAGGAGCATGACATGATCGATTTACGGATAGACGAGAAGGCGCGGAAGCTGAACATTCAGCGCTGCAGGGATAAGGGTATCGTGCTGCCCACGTACGAGCAGATGCGGGACCCGTCCAGGATACCCCAGCAGTACAAGGACGAGCTCAAGGGCATCGGGCTCTGGGACGTGCACAGCCGCAACCTGTTCCGCGTCAACTGGCACAACGAGCCGAAGGAAAAGGGCGGGCAGTTCGGCGACGTGAACTTCGTGGAGCTGCCGCGCTCCATCACCGGCACCAAGGCGCGCATCGTGGGCCTGGCCGGCAAGTGGTTCCCCACCGGCGCGCACAAGGTGGGCGCCGCCCTGTCCTGCCTCTTGCCGGAGCTGGTGACCGGCCGCTTCGACCCGACCACCAAGAAAGCCGTCTGGCCGAGCACCGGCAACTACTGCCGCGGCGGCGCCTACATATCGCGCCTCCTGTCCTGCCCGTCCATCGCCATCCTGCCGGCGGGCATGAGCAAGGAGCGCTTCGCCTGGCTCAAGACCATGGCCGAGGAAGTGATCGCCACGCCCGGCTGCGAGTCCAACGTCAAGGAGATCTTCGACAAGTGCGTGGAGCTGGAAGCCACTCGCCCGGATGCCGTGATCTTCAACCAGTTCGACCAGCTGCCCAACCACCTCTGGCACTACGCCGTCACCGGCCCGGCCATGGAGGAAGTGTTCAAGAAGATCGGCAGGCCCGGGGACCGCATCGGCGGCGTGGTGCTGTCCTCCGGCTCCGCGGGAACGATGGGAGCCGGCAGCTACATCCGCGAGCGCCACAACGGCGCCAAGGTCGCCGTCGGCGAGGCCCTCCAGTGCCCGACCATCCTGGAGAACGGCTTCGGCGACCACCGCATCGAGGGCATAGGCGACAAGCACATTCCCTGGATCCACAACATGCGCGAGACGGACATGGCCGTGGGCGTGGACGACGAGCTGCCCATACGCCTGATCCGCCTGTTCAACGAGGGTGCCGGCCACAAGCTCCTGGCCGAGAACGGCGTGTCCGCGGAAGACATCGCCAAGCTTGATCTCCTGGGCATATCCGGCGTGGGCAACATGCTGGCCGCCATCAAGATGTCCAAATACTACGAGATGGACGAGAACGACGTGGTGTTCACCATGTTCACCGACTCCATGGACATGTACAAAAGCCGCATCGGCGAACTGGACGCGGAACGCGGCATGTACGACCAGCGCCAGGCGGACCGCGACTATGACCGCCTCATGGGCCAGTCGGTGGACCACGTCCTGGAGCTGTCCCAGGTGGACAAGCGAAGGGTGCACCAGCTCAAGTACTTCCTGTGGATCGAGCAGCTGGGCAAGGGCCTGGACGAACTGCGCGCGCAGTGGGACGACCACCACGCCTACTGGGGCGGGCTGCGCTCCCAGGTCGGCGCCCTCGACGCGATGATCAAGGACTTCAACGCGGAGGTGCTCAAGTGATTCTCCTCAAGGACTGCTTCCGGGTGGTCCGCCCCCGTTACGGGGCCGGCACGGACGCCGGCTCCTCCGGGGATGACCTGTCCGGCGTCGACGTTCTGGTCGAGGGCAAGCGGATCAAGCGGATAGCCGCCGGCATCGTCCAGCCCCCGGGCTGCGAGATCGTGGACTGCTCGCGCCACGTGGTCATGCCGGGCCTGGTGAACACGCACCACCACTTCTACCAGACCCTGACGCGCAACGTGCCGGCGGTGCAGGACGCCAAGCTCTTCAAGTGGCTGGTGTACCTGTACGAGGTCTGGAAGGGCGTGGACGAGGAGGCGGTGTACTGGTCCAGCATGCTCGCGCTTGCGGAGCTGGCCAAGACCGGCTGCACCCTGTCCACCGACCACCACTACCTCTACCCCCAGGGCTTCAGGGACGACCTTCCGGGCCTCCAGTTCAAGGCCGCCTCTGAGATAGGCCTGCGCTTCGCGCCGACGCGCGGCTCCATGTCGCGCTCCAAGAAGGACGGCGGACTGCCGCCCGACAGCGTGGTGCAGGACGAGGACACCATACTCTCGCAGAGCGAGGACGCGCTCAGGAAGTACCACGACAAGGCGCCCGACGCCATGCGCAAGCTTGCCCTGGCGCCCTGCTCCCCCTTCTCCGTTTCCGAGAAGAGCATGGCCGACGCCGCGGCCCTGGCCAGGAAGTACGGCGCGCGCCTGCACACCCACCTGGCCGAGACCCTGGACGAGGACGAGTTCTGCGTCAAGATGTACGGCCGCCGCCCCCTCAGGGTGATGGAGGACTGCGGCTTCGTCGGTCCCGACGTCTGGTACGCCCACGGCATACACTTCAATGACGAGGAGCTGGCCACCCTCGCGCGCACCGGGACCGGCGTGGCGCACTGCCCGTCCAGCAACATGCGCCTGGGCTCGGGCATCTGCCGCGTGCGCGAGATGCTGGACCTGGGCGTGCCCGTGGGCCTGGCGGTGGACGGCTCAGCGTCCAACGACGCGTCCGACATGCTGGGCGAGGCCCGGCAGGCCCTGCTCCTGCAGCGCGTGCGCTACGGCTCGGCGGGCATCACCGCGCGCGAAGTCCTGGGCCTGGCCACCGCCGGCGGCGCCCGCATCCTGGGCTACGAAGAGGCCGGCAGGATGGAAGAAGGCGCGCTGGCGGACATCGCCATGTTCGACGTGATGAAGCTGGAGTACGCGGGCGCCCTCTCCGACCCGGCGGCCGCCCTCCTCTTCTCCGGCTATAACCACGGGGTCGACCACCTCATGGTCAACGGTAAATTCGCCGTGCGCGACGGCAGGCTGACCGGGGCCAACGAGGAGACCATACGCGACGAGGCCAACCGTTGCGCCAAGCGCCTCCTTACGAAAGCGGGGATAGAAGCGAAATGGTAAAAGAATATTACCGTCCCGGGACCATGGAAGAAGCGCTCGCGGCCCTCGCGGCCGGCGGCACCGCCCTGGCCGGAGGGACCTTCCTGCTGGCAGGCGAAGCCCACGGCACGAAGCCCGACATCGGGCGCATCGTCGACATCGGAAAGCTCCTGCCCACGGGAATCGAGCGAACCGGCGCGTTCCTCGTCATAGGCGCCGGCGCGACGTTCCAGGACCTGGCGGACTCGAAGGCCTGCCCGCCGCAGCTCAGGGCAGCGGCCATGACCATGGCAAACCGCAACACGCGCAACCGCGCCACGGTCGGCGGAAACCTGGGGGCCAACAAGTCCTGCGCCAGCCTCGTGCCGCTCTTCCTGGCCGCCGGAGCCAGCCTCGAGTTCCGGACGGAAGCCGGGCCTTCGCGGTCCGTTCCCGTCGAGTCGTGGCTGGCGGCGCCGGAGGGCATCGTGCTGTCGGTGTCCGTCCCCCTGGCCGCGGGCGTCCTCGCAGCCGGCTCGCGGGCCTCCCGCACGGCCTGCGACCTGGCCACCTGCACGACCGCGGTAGCCTATCGCCTGGAGGCGGGCATCCTGAAGGGCCTGCGCGTCGCGATGGGCGGGTTCGGCCCGCGCGCCGCGCTCCGGGCGGACCTGGCTGCCCTCTTCGAAGGCAAGAGCCTTCCCGCCAAGGAGACGATCGAGGCGATCGCCTTGCCCCTCCTGTCCGCCAAGGCCGACCACCGCGGCTCTGCCGCGTACAAATCCAGGCGCGGCGCGGTCCTCCTGGCCGACGCCCTGCACGCCGCGGAGGCACTGTCATGAAAATCGGCTTCACGCTCAATGGCAAGGCCGTTTCCTGGGACTGCGAACCGGGCGAGACGCTCACCGAGCTCCTGCGGCGCAAGGGCATCGTGTCCGTGCGCAACGGCTGCGACGGAGAGGGTTCCTGCGGCCTCTGCGCGGTGCTCCTGGACGGCAAGACCGTCAACTCCTGCCAGGTGCTCGCGCCGCAGGTCGACGGATCCTCGGTCGTGACCGTCGACTTCTACCGGAGCGACAAGACGATCGCCATCGTCCAGCGCGCCCTCATCGACGCGGCCTGCGTCCAGTGCGGCTACTGCACGCCGGCGGTCACGCTCGCCCTCGCCGAGCTCCTCGCTCGTGCCCCGGCGCCTTCGGACGACGAGGTACGCGACGCCCTGTCGGGCACGCTCTGCAGGTGCACCGGCTACGAACAGTTCTGGAACGCCGCGCGCATCGCCTCGAAGCGGCTCGCCGACCCATCCTACGCCGAGAGCGCCGCGCCGGAATTCCGGCCGGATCTCAGGCACGTGGGCAAGGACCGGGAGAAGGTGGACGCCGCGGCCCTGGCACGCGGAGAGCGGGCCTACGTGGAAGACCGCGTCGACTCGAACGCCTGCCACCTCCTCCTCCTCCAGAGCCCGCACGCCCACGCCTGGGTGCGGAAGATCGACGTGTCGGCCGCCCTGGCCATGCCGGGCGTCGTGGAGATACTGACCCACGAGAACTGCCCCGACCTGGTGTACACCACCGCCGGCCAGGGCTTCCCCGAACCCAGCCCGCACGACCAGCGCATGTTCCCGCGCAAGGTGCGCTACGTGGGCGACCGCGTCGCGGCCGTACTGGCCGAGAGCCTGGCCGAGGCACGGGCGGCCCTGGCCGCCATCAAGGTGGAGTACGAGGTCCTGCCGCCGGTGCTGTCCATCGCGGACGCCAAGAAACCGGGCGCGCCGGTCGTGCACCACGGCGACGTTTCCTACGTGGTCGGCGACCCGCCCGCGGGCAGCTCGGTCAAGGGCGTCCCCGGGGAGGAACCCATCGTGTACCAGTTCCCCCTGCACGCCGACCCGCACCGCAACCTGGCGGCCAGCGTGTCGGACGGCATCGGCGACGTGGAGGCGGGCTTCGCGGCCGCGGACGTGGTCATCGAGCGGAGCTACCGCGGCAACCGCGTCCAGTGCACGCCCATGGAGCCTCACGTGGTCTACGCCAAGGTGGACGGCGGGCGACTCGTCATCCACGCCTCCACCCAGGTGCCCTGGCACGTGCGGCGCATCGTATCGCGCGTGGTCGGCATTCCCGAGAACAAGGTGCGCATCGTCAAGGAGCGCGTGGGCGGCGGCTTCGGCGCCAAGCAGGACATCGTGGTGGAGGACCTGGCCGGCTACCTGGCCTGGACCACCGGCCGCCCGGTGTCCTTCCGCTACGACCGCGCGCAGGAGTTCAACGCCAGCCGCACCAGGCACGCCATGGAGATCACGGTCAAGCTTGGCGCGAAAAAGGACGGCACGCTGACGGCGGTGCTCATGAGGCTGGACGCCGACACCGGCCCCTACGGCCAGCACTGCCTGACCGTGCCCATGAACGCCATCTCCAAGAGCCTGCCCCTGGTGCTCTGCGACAACGCGCGCTTCGAGGTGAAGAGCTGGTACACCAACCTGTCGGTCGCCGGCGCCTACCAGGGCTACGGCGCGCCCAAGGGATCCTTCGCGCTGCAGACCGCGCTGGCCGAGCTGGCCGCCGAGCTGGGCATGGACCAGCTGGACCTGATCGAGAAGAACCGCGTGCGCTCCGGCTCCCGCATCGAGATCCTGCGCAGCCTGGGCGAGGGCCGGCCGGGAGCGGCCGTCACCCTGGGCGAATGCGGCCTCGGCGAGATGATCGCGCGCGGTCGCACGGCCTTCGCGTGGGACGACCCGGCGCGCGTCAAGGCCGACGCCGCCCGACTGGGCGAGGACTGGCGCATCGGCCGGGGCGCCGTGATCATCCAGCAGGGCTCGGGACTGCCTGGCCTGGACGCCGCCAACGCGGAGATACGGCTCCTGGCTGACGGCACCGCGCTCATGCTCTCGGGCGGGGCCGACCTGGGCACGGGCCTGGACACCGTGACCGCCAAGGCGGCGGCCGAGATCCTGGGCCTGGACATGGCGGACGTCGCCGTGATATCCGGCGACACCGACATCACGCCCTTCGACAAGGGAGCCTACGCCAGCTCGGGCACCTTCTTCTCCGGCAACGCCGCCGTGCGCGCCGCGGAGGACTTGCGCGACAAGTGCATCGCCGTGGCCTCGTCCATCCTGGGCGAAGCGCCCGCTGACCTGCGCATCGTCCCTCGCGGCATGATTCGCGGCAAGCGCGGCGAGATCAGCCTGGCCAAGCTGGCCCACATGGCCACCCAGGGTGAGGGCCACCACGAGCTCGTGGGCCACGGCAACTTCAAGACCGAGCACGCGGCCTTCCCCTACGGCGCTCACTTCGCGGAGGCCGCGGTCAACGTGCGCAGCGGGGAAATGAAGCTGCTGCGCT
>JAKLIU010000320.1 GCA_022709445.1 Spirochaetota bacterium
CCCGCTTCCTCCTGGTGGAGGACTGCGACCAGAAAGGCGCGGGCAGGGGCGAGTACCTGGTGGCGCTGGACCTGGTGGGCGCCGACCGGGGGCAGCTGGTCCTCCTGACCCAGGGCAGTTCCTGCAGGTGGACCTACGAGACCGACGACAAGCCGATGGACACCCTGGTGGTGGCCATCGTCGACAGCATGGACCAGGGGGGCGTCGATGTCTGGAAACAGGACTGACGGGGGAGCGCATGGCGAATCTCGCTGACGAGATACGGGTGATCGTGGAACAGGTGCTCGAGAACCACCAGGCCGGGCCGGGGGAAGCCCCGGTTTCCGCTCCCGCACCCGCGCCGGCCGCGACTCCGGCCCCGGTCCCGGCCCAGGCGACGCAGGGCGCGATCCCGTCCGCGGAAGGCATATTCCCCGACATGGGCTCGGCCGTGGCAGCCGCGGCGGCCGCGCAGCTGGAGCTGGTGGCCCTGCCGCTCTCCAGGCGCAAGGCCCTGGTCGCCGCGATGCGCCGCGTCATCAAGTGGAACAACCGCGAGCTCTCGGAGATGGCCGTCGCGGAAACGGGCCTGGGGAACGCAGCCGACAAGCAGGCCAAGAACGAGCTTGCCGCGGAGCGGACTCCGGGCGTCGAGGACGTCGAGCCGAGCGTCAGCACCGACGAGCACGGCCTGACCCTCACCGAGCTGGCGCCCTGGGGCGTCATCGGGGCAATCACGCCCATGACCAACCCGATAGCCACCATCGTGAGCAACGCGATAGGCATGATAGCCGCCGGGAACAGCGTGGTGTTCAACGTGCATCCAAATGCCAAGCGGGTGTCGAGCAAGCTGATAGGCATGCTCAACTCGGCGATCGTCTCCGAGGAAGGCCCGCGCAACCTGCTCTGCGCGGTGGCCGAGCCCACCCTGGAGACGGCCGGGGCGCTGATGGCGCACCCGGGCATCGCGCTCCTGGTGGTGACCGGCGGCCCGGCCGTGGTCAAGGCGGCGATGGGCAGCGGCAAGAAGGCGATCTGCGCCGGGCCGGGCAACCCGCCCTGCGTGGTGGACTCCACCGCGGACATAGTCAAGGCCGCGCGCGACATCGTCGCCGGGGCGAGCTTCGACAACAACATCATCTGCATCTGCGAGAAGGAAATCATCGCGGTGGATTCCATAGCCGGCAGGCTCATGGACGAGATGAAGAAGAACGGCGCGTACGAGCTGACCGGCGCCCAGATCGACGCGGTCACCAGGACGGTGATCGCCGTGGCCGGCGGACCGGACCGGGAAGGCGCGCCGAACAAGGCCTGGGTGGGCAAGAGCCCGGCCCAGATCGCCAAGGCCGCGGGGATCGACGTGCCGGCCGGGACCAGGCTCCTGGTGATGGAGGTCGGGCGCGAGCACCCGCTGGTGTGGACCGAGCAGCTCATGCCCGTCATCCCGATGGTGCGCGTGGCCGACGTGGACCAGGCGATCGACCTGGCATTGCTGGTGGAGCGGGGCTGCCGCCACTCCGCGATGATGCACTCCCACGACGTGGCCAAGCTGTCCCGCATGGCCAGGGCGATGAACTGCTCCCTGTTCGTCAAGAACGGGCCGAGCTACGCGGGCCTGGGCCACGGCGGCGCGGGCCACGCGTCGTTCACCATAGCCAGCCCCACGGGCGAGGGCATCACGCGCGCGAGGACCTTCACCCGCGAGCGCAGGTGCACGCTGGTCGATGCGTTCAGGATCGTGTGAAGGAACCGGCATGAAACTGGGCAAGGTGATAGGACGGGTGGTCAGCACCAGGAAGCTGGCCTGCTACGAGGGGCTCAAGCTCCTACTGGTGCAGCCGGTGGACCAGGCGCTCGCGGACTCGGGCCCCGCCCTGGTGGCCTGGGATACGGTCCATGCCGGCGAGGGGGACCTGGTGTTCTTCGAGTCCGGCAAGGAAGCGGCGCAGGCCAATCCCAACGGCTGGTTCAATCCCGGCGACGCGGCCATCCTGGGCGTGGTCGACGCGGTGAACCGGGAGGACGCGAAATGATCGCGGGCAGGGTCGTGGCGAGCGTGGTGTCCACGGAGAAGCACGCGCACTACCGGGGCCACAAGCTGCTCATGGTGCAGCCGGTGGACCCCGCGGGCAAGGCCGCCGGCAAGCCCATCCTGGCGGTGGACGGCGTGCAGGCCGGCATCGGGGACCTGGTGCTGGTGGTGGACGAGGGCGGATCCGCCCGGGGCGTCGTGGGCGACGAGGGAGCGGTGACGATACGCACCGCGATCTGCGGGATCATAGACAGCATCGACACAGGGGTGGACGCGTGAGCGATACGGAAGAGCGGGGCTTCACCGAGCCGGTGCGCAGCGTGGCGATAGGCGCCGACCACGGCGCGGTGGACCAGAAGGAAATGCTGGCCACCTACCTCGGGCTGCTGGGCTACCGCGTGGTGAACGTCGGCTGCTTCGGCACGGACAAGGTGGACTATCCGGACATAGCGGCCGCGGTCTGCCGCAAGGTGACCTCGGGCGACTGCGAGCGCGGGATCCTGCTGGACGGCGCGGGCATCGGATCGTGCATGGCGGCCAACAAGGTGCGCGGCATACGGGCGGCGATGTGCTACGACCTGCGCACCGTGGTCAACAGCAGGGAGCACAACAACGCGAACGTGCTGACCCTGGGCGGCCCGTTGCACGGCCCGGACGTGCTCGCGGAGCTGGCCAAGGTTTG
>JAKLIU010000321.1 GCA_022709445.1 Spirochaetota bacterium
CACCGCGTGCGGGAACGACGAGAATGTCATCGACAGGACCATGCCCGGCAGGCCATAGATCGTCTGCAAGCCGAACCAGCCGAGCACGCCCTTGAGCCAGCCCTGGTTGCCGTAGTAGAGCGCGAAGCCCATGGCGACGATCAGCGGAGGCACGCAGAACGGGATGGCGGACAGGGCCGACAGGATTCGCTTGCCGGGGAACCTGCGCCTGGCCAGCAGGTAGGCGCCCGGCAGGCCTGTCGCCAGGGCCAGGAGCGAGCTGGCCAGGGCCTGGGCCAGCCCGTAACCGAAGGAGCGCAGGAAGCGCGGTTCGCCCAGCGCCCGGGCCAGGTTGGCCGCCGCTCCGTCCCCGCCCGCGAGCGGGAGGAAGGCGGCCAGGAGGGGGAGCGCCAGCGCGAGGGCGGCCGCCGGGAACAGTACGGCGGACGCGAGCGCGGCGGGCGATCCGGCCCGGCCTGTTTTCATGGGGTGCCGAAGGCGTCGAGGGCGGCCCGGTCCGCGCCCTCCAGGGTGGAGGCGTCGACGCGCAGGAGCCTGCCCGGACGGGGCGCCCACTCGAAGGACGCGGGGAGCGGCGTTCCCTCGACCACGGGATACATCCAGTTGGTCAGCGGGATGGCGGCCTGGAACTCGTCGCCCAGCATGAACTCGATGAATGCCTCCGCCGCCTCCCGGTGGGCCGCGCCCTTGAGGATGCCGGCTCCTTCTATCTGGACCGGGTGCCCCTCGGGGAAGATGAGGGCACGGTATCGGCCGGCGCTCTCGTACTCGGCGTGGTAGGCCGGGCTGGTGGTGTAGGACAGGACCAGCGGGGCCTCGCCCGAGGTGAACAGGCCGTAGCCCATGTCCCAGCCCGGCGCCATGGTCAGCACGGAGGGGGCCAGGCGCTTCCAGTAGCCGGCCATGGCGTCCCCGTACACCGCCTTGGTCCAGGCCAGGAAACCCAGGCCCGGGGTGGAGGTCCGGGGATCCATCAGGATGAGCTTGCCCGCGAAAGCCGGGGCGGCGAGGTCATCGAGGGAGGCCGGCGGCACGGCCAGCTTTTCGCTGTCCCAGATTATGGCGAAGGCCCCCCAGTCGAAGGGCGTCAGGCGCCAGGAGCCGTCCAGCCTCAGGTCGGCGGGCACGCGAGCGGCCGCCGCGGGCTCGTAGGCGGAAAGGATTCCGGAGGCCAGGGCCCGGGGCGCGAGGTGGTTGTCGATGCCTATGACCACATCGGCCCGAGGCTTCTTTTTTTCCTCGATGGCGCGGGCGAGCACCTGGCCCCCGTCGCCCATGGCCAGCAGTTCCACCTTGATGCCGGTGGCCTTCTCGAAGGCGGGTATGACGACGGGACCCGGGCCCCACTCGCCGGCGAACGAGTCGTAGGCGTAAATGACCAGGGTACCGTCATCGACGGGCCTGGCGCATGACGGGAATGACGTGACGACGATCGCGAGGACGGCAAGGACTGCCGCCGCGCGTAGAAATGGGCGAGCGTTCATGATGCTCCCTCCGCCGGTATTATCCGGTTCAGGTTCATCGGGTCTGTTCTCAGACGGGTCGATACTCGATCGTCGATCCAACGGATCGAAGCCCTCGCAAGGCACCCGCCACCCCGGCAGGTCGATAGTAGCGACGAAGCTCCGCCCGGGTCAAGCGAGGAGGGGAAGGAGGGCGGTGCCGATTGCCAGGGTCAGTACGGTGACCGGGAGCCCCGCCCTGAGGTAGTCCAGGAACGACACCCGGACGCCCTGGACGGCGGCTCCCTCGGCGACGATGAGGTTGGCCACCGAGCCGACCAGGGTCAGGTTGCCGGCGAAGGTGCTGGCCATCGCCAGGAGGAGCCAGGCCTCCGCCGGGTCGGCCATCGCGGCCGCCGTCGGGCCGAGGACCATCACCGCAGGCACGTTTGAGATGAGGTTGGACACCAGGGCCGTCAGGCCGGAGAAGAGCCAGGGCGAGCGGGATGCCTCCGAGAGCGCATGCCCGGCGAACCAGGACCAGGCTGCCGTCCGGGTCACCGCGGCGGTGATCACGAAGAGCCCAGCGAAGAATGCCAGGAGGCTCCAGTCCACCCGGGCCAGGATGCGGGCAGGCTTGACCCTCCGCGTCACCAGCAGCATGGCCGCCGGCGCCATGGCGGCAAGGGCCACGGGCAGCCCGGCCAGGAAAAGCGCCAGCATGATCGCTCCCGCGGCGAAGGCCTTGGCCATCATCGGCCCGTGGATCCTGGCGGCGGCCATGCCCGCCCCCGGTGGGAGCGCATGGTCGCGTGCCGCCGGCCCGGTCCCCGAGGAGCCGGCCAGCCTACGGGCGAAAGCCAGCCGCACCACCAGCCAGCAGGCCAGGAGGCCGAGGGCGGAAGCGGGGGCCATGCGCCAGAAGAACTGCGCGAAGGGGATGCCGCTCTTCGCCCCTATCAGCATGTTCTGCGGGTTGCCGATGATGGTCGCCGCCGAGCCCACGTTGGCCGCGGTGGCGACGGCCACCAGGTAGGGCACCGGGTCGCGGCCGGCCCGCAGGCAAGTGGCCGCCACGATGGGCGTCAGGACCAGGCAGACCGTGTCGTTGAGGAAGAGCGCGGACAGGAGGCCGGAGACCGCCACGATCGCGGCCAGGAAGGCGCCCGGGCTGCCGGCCAGTCGGGAAAGCCGGGCGGCCACCGCCGAAAAGAACCCGGAGAGCCCCAGCATCCCGACTATCACC
>JAKLIU010000322.1 GCA_022709445.1 Spirochaetota bacterium
ACGGTGAACAAGCTCGGGATGGAAGGCAAGCTCTACTACAACGCCGGCACTTACGCGACGCCGGACTGGAAGGAGCTGAAGAACGTCAAGGACGTCACCCTCAACATGGAGAAGGGCGAGGCCGACGTCACCACGCGCGGCAACGCCGGCTGGCGGGCGACGGTGGGCACGCTGAAGGAAGGCTCGCTCGAGTTCGAGATGGTCTGGGACACCGAGGACGAGGGCTTCGCCGCGCTCCAGGCCGCCTGGTTCGGCGACACGCCGGTCGAAATGGCGGTGATGGACGGGCCCATCGCGACCAGCGGCTCGCAGGGCCTGCGCGCCACGATGTCGGTGATCAGCTTCAGCCGGAAGGAGCCGCTCGAGGAGGCCATGTCGGTGTCGGTCTCCGTCAAGCCGACCTACGCCGAGCATGCGCCCGAGTGGATGGAAGTGGCCTGAGGAGACTGACCATGCGGACCTTTAAGGACAACGCCGGCCGGGCCTGGTCGGTCCAGATCAACGTCGATGCCCTGAAGCGGGTGAAGTCGCTCCTGGGCGTGAACCTGCTGGAGGTGATCGAGGGGAAGCTGATCGACCGGCTCTCGGGCGACCCGGTGTTCCTCTGCGACGTGCTCTACGCCGTGGTCAAGCCCGAGGCCGATGCGCAGAAGGTGACCGACGAGGACTTCGGCCGGGCGATGGGCGGGGACGCCCTGGACGGCGCAACGGCGGCCTTCCTGGAGGAACTCGTCGATTTTTTCCCCCAGGGCCGCCGGCGCCTTCTTCGGAGGGCGATGGAGAAGCTCGGAGTGTTCCAGGCGAAGGCCCTGGCGGTCGCCGAGCAGCGCCTGGCGAGCCCGGAACTCGACCGGCAGTTCGAGTCGGCGCTGGCCGCGCTTGGGAACTCATCTGGCGGCTTGCCGGCATCGTCGGGGTCGAACCTGGTCAACTGACGCTGCGCGAGCTGGCCCTCATGGCCGAGGGCCGGAGCCGTGAGAACTGGAACCGGACGGCGTCGGTCATGGCGCTACTGGCCAACGTGAACCGCGACCCCAAGAAGCACCGGCCATACGGCGCGAGCGACTTTCACCCCTACGCGCCGGAGGAGCGGTCGGTGCCCAAGACCAAGGACCTGTCCATCCTGAAGGCGGTCTTCGTGGATGGGAAGGCGGGAAGGAAGGAGGCGTGACGTGAAGAGCTGGAAGACGACCGTGTTCGGCATCTGCGCGATCCTGACGGCCGTGGCCGGGGCGGTGAAGCTGCTGGTCGACAACGACCCGGCGACCAACCCGGACTGGACGGCGGTGTGCGCCGCGGTCGCGGCGGGGATCGGGCTGATCGCCGCGCGCGACAACAAGGTCACGTCCGAGGACGTGGGGGCCAAGTGAGCGGTCTGGCGGTCGCACTGGGGCGCTTTCTCGGCGCGATGCTGGCCGAGTGCGCCCCGGTGCTCGTGGAGGTACTTGCCGATGCGATCCGGAAGGGGCTGGCTGACACGGTGGAGGATGGTGCTCGCCGCGACGATCTGCGCGAGCGCCTTCTCCGCAGGCTGCGGGAGTCGCGTGATCGTGATTCCTCCGGGGGAGCCGGTGCGGCTCCGGGAGACGGTCAAGCGCGTGAAGGTCTGGGTGGCTGACGGCCAGGGGCGGGAGGTCCCGGCGGTGGTGGATCTGCCCGAGGGCTGGTGGGCCTTGGCCGACCCGGGGAAGTGATAGCTGTGGGTGCGGCCAGATCAGTTCTGCGGGACTTGCCGGTCGCGCGGCTCGGCCGCCGTGGTCCTCCTCGGCACCACGATCCGCGCGCACCGCGGGCATTGGGGCGAGTTGCTCGGCCAGCATCCGGCGCAGAACGCGGAGCCGCAGGAAGGGCAGGTCTTGAGTGGCATGCCAGGACTGATGTCTCGAAGGCACCTGGTGCAGGACAGTTGCCCGGTTCCCGTTGCCATACGCGATCCTCCCTGAATCCACGGCATGATTACCTGAAATCCAGCTTCTCTGCAAGGACAGGATGATGGCATTGGCAGGCGGCATCCGGGCCGGCGCGGCCTTCATCGAGCTCTACGCCAAGGACGCGATGCTCGTGAAGGGCCTGCAGGCGGCCTCCAGGCGCCTGAAGGCGTTTGGGGCCGGCCTGCAGGCCACTGGCCTCCGGATGATGGCCCTCGGGGCCGGGATCGTGACGCCCTTGCTAGCGAGCGCCAAGGGCTTCTCCGAGATGGGCGACCAGCTCGACAAGATGGCCAAGCGCACCGGCTTCAGCGTGGAGACGCTCTCTGAACTCGGCTATGCCGCGGGGCTCGCCGGCACGGACCTCGGCGAGGTGGAGGTGGCCGCCAAGCGCATGCAGCGGGTGATTGTGAGCGCGGCCGAGGGCTCGCAGACGGCGACGGACGCCCTGCTGGCGCTGGGGCTCTCGGCCGAGGACATGCTTGCACTGAAACCCGAGGACCAGTTCCTGGTGATCGCCAAACGCCTGTCGGAGATCACCGACCCCACGCTCCGCGCCGCGTCGGCGATGGAGGTCTTCGGGAAGTCCGGGACCTCGCTTCTGCCCATGATGGAGAACCTGGCCGAGACCAGGGCCGAGGCTCGGCGCCTGGGTGTGGTCATGTCGGCTCAGGATGCCAACGCCGCGGCCGAGTTGAACGACGCCTTCAACCGCGTGACGGCGGTGCTCAAGAGCCTGGTG
>JAKLIU010000323.1 GCA_022709445.1 Spirochaetota bacterium
TTTTTCCTTGTAGCGGCGCATGCGGTCTTCGGAGGACACCGCGTAGGGATTGCGTTCCACGCCGCGGTCCGGCCTGCGGGCGTCGGCCCTGGCCTCCGTGGCCCGTCCCTGCTCCGGCCGGGCCCGTTCCGGGCGGCCGGTGCCGCGGGCGCTGCGCTCGTCGCGGGGCGCGCGGTCGTCGCGCCTGGGTTCGGGACGGCCGCCGGGGCTCCGCTCGCCGTAGGGGCGCTTGCCGTCGCGCTGGAAGGACCTGCCGGAACCCCGGCGGTCGCCGTGCTCCATGCCGGTCTTGCCGCGGTCCCTGCTGTGGCCGAAGCGCACGTTGGCGCTCTTGTCCTCCGCCAGGAGCTCGTCGGTCACCGGGAGCACGGGAATCTTGGTCTCTATGTACTTTTCTATCGCGGGCAGCCCGTACACGAACTTCTCGCAGGCCAGGCTGACTGCCTTGCCCGCAGCGCCGGCGCGCGCCGTGCGCCCGATGCGGTGCACGTAGTACTCCTCGTCGCGGGGGACGTCGTAGTTGACCACCACCTCGATGTCGTCGACGTCGAGGCCGCGGGCGGCCACGTCGGTGGCCACCAGGAGGGAGAGCTTGCCGGCCTTGAGGCGGTTGATCACCTCGATGCGCTTGGACTGGGGCAGGTCGCCCATGATGAACTCGCACTCGATGCCGTTGATGCCCAGTCGCCTGGCCAGTTCCTCCACCATGAATTTCTGGTTGCAGAAGACCAGGGCGCTCTTGGGCTTGTCGCGGGCCAGGATGCCCAGGAGCACGCGCATCTTCTCATCGTTGCCCACGTGGTAGAGCTCCTGGGTGACCAGGTCCACGGTGACGGTCTCCGCCTGGATCACGATCTCCATGGGCTCGTTCATGTACTCCCAGGTCAGGTTCTTGACCCGGAAGTTGAGCGTGGCCGAGTAGAGGAAGGTCTGGCGTTCCTTGGCCGGGGGCAGGTAGCGCAGGAGCTTGCGCAGGTCGTCGATGAAGCCCATGTCGAACATGCGGTCGGCCTCGTCCACCACCAGGAAGCCCACCTCGCGCAGGAGCATCTTGCCCTGCTGGATGAGGTCGATGATGCGGCCGGGGGTGCCTATGATCATCTGCACGTCGTCGCGCAGCATGTCCACCTGGGGGCCGTAGGAGACGCCGCCGTAGAAGCTGCCCATCGAAATGGGCAGGTGCTTGCCCAGTTTCTTGGCCTCGGTCTCTATCTGGGCGGCCAGCTCGCGCGTGGGGGCCAGGATGAGCACCTTGCGGTGCCGCATGGCGTCCACGGTCATGATGCGCTGGAAGATCGACACCAGGAAGGCGGCGGTCTTGCCGGTGCCCGTCTGCGACTGGGCGTAGATGTCCTTGCCGGCGAAGGAGTGCGGGAAGGTGGCTTCCTGCACGGGCATGCAGGACACGTAGCCGGCGTCGGCCACGCCGCGCGCCAGGTCGGGATGCAGGTTCAGTTCTGAGTAATCCATTCGGTACGCTCGATGTCTGTAGAAGGTGGCGGCGCCCGATGCGCACGCTGTTGGCAAATGTATCTGTATGCAGGATAACGCAAACGGGCGTCCGTGTTAAGACCCGATGAGCTCCATCTGCGAGCGAAGGTCCTCGGTTTCCTGCTGCCAGAACCCCCGGGTGCCCCAGGCCGGGAAGTGGGTGAAGAAGCCCTCGTCGTGCCGCTGCCTGGCCTGCCAGGCCAGGAAGTGGACCATGCGCAGGAGCCGCAGGGGCTCCACCAGGGCCAGTTCGGCGCGGTCGAAGGGCATGAAGGCCTCGTAGCCGGCGATCGCGGCTTCCAGTTCCGCCCGGGAGTCCTCCAGGTGGGCCGGCAGGAGGAGCCAGAGGTCCTGGACGGCCGGGCCTGCGGACATGTCGTCGAAGTCTATGGCCCACAGGCCCTGGTCCTGTCGGTCCAGCACGTTGCCGCGGTGGAAGTCCCCGTGCAGGCGTATGGCCCTCGCCCCGACCGAGCGGAACGCCGCGTCCACCAGGGAGCCGGCCTCCGAGAGGGCGGCGAAAAAGCCGGGCGCAGCGTCCGCGTGCACGGCGCCGGATCGTTCCAGCTCTTCCGCGTAGGCCTCCATGGATCCCTGTCCCAGCCTGGCCCGGTGCCTGGCCGCGCTCCGGCGCCCCACGGCGTGGATGCGGCCGATCAGCGCGCCCATGCGGGCGAAGGCGTCGGGCCCGTCGGTGTCGAAGGACCGGCCGCCGCGCTTGGGGAACAGGGCGAACTGCATGGATATCTCGCCCTCCGGCCGCTCCAGCACCAGCTCGGCCAGGGTCTCCCCGCCTTCGTCGGCCAGGGGCGCCACCACGGGAACCTCGGCCGCGGCCAGCTCGGCCAGGAAGGCATGCTCCTCCCGCACCGCCGCGACCGTCCAGCGGCCCGGGCGGTAGAACTTGACCACGTACTCGGCCGCTTCCCGGTCCGGGAAGCGCGGATCCGAGGCGCGGAAGCCGTACACGCGGTTGACGTAGCTGGGGTAGGCGAAGAACGAACCCTCGGGCTCGATCCCGAAGGCTTCCTCCACGGCGGACAGGGCCAGCCCGGGCGACAGCCCGGAGAACGAGGGCAGGGTGGGATCCATGTCCGTACGGTACCCGAGCGGGGCGCGGCGCGCAACCCGGTCGCGGAGCGCCACCCTTGCGACGGCAACGCATTGCGGCTAT
>JAKLIU010000324.1 GCA_022709445.1 Spirochaetota bacterium
TCTTCTCGCATGGCCAATGCCTGCGGGTCGTGTAGAACTCCCCGCCCTGTTCCCCGACTGCGTAGGCATGTTCTCCCGTAATCGCCCCGCCGCAAAACAGGCACGTATGCTGTTTCCTCGGCTTCTTGACCGTCCTCATCTTGTACCACATCGTCAGTCCTCCTTCTGCGGTGTCGAACGCCTCTGTATCACTCGGTCACCCCCTCACCGGCACGGCCTTTCCCCGGCGCGTCCAGCAGTCGGCACACACAGCCCAGGTCTGGCCCATCACCGTCTGCGTGCAGGCGGTTCCGCCGCCGCAGACGGGACATGGCGCTCCGGATGGCCTTGTAGGCGGCGCAGACGGGGCAGGCGGGGGCGTGGTCGCCCGCCGCCGCCAGGAGCGCCAGGCGGGTGTCCCTGAGGTCTGTCCTGAGCCTTTCGACGAGGCGGACGAGTTCGGCCTTGGTGCAGTCATGCACTGATGTCCCTCCTCTGCTGCTGGCCCGCAAGGATGATCCTCATGGTGCGCTCGAGCTCCGCTTGGCGGCTGACGTTCTTGGCCGTCATGGCGGCGATCTGCCTCAGCGCTGTCTGGATGGCCGCCTCGGTCTGGGCAATCGCCCGTCGCACCATCTCGGCCTCAAGCTCGAGGCTGGAATAGCTGCACAGCGGCCGATCCTGGAGCGCGACGTGGTCTCCGACGACATCGGGCGCCTGGGCAGTTGCGGCAGGGGCTACGTGCCGCGTAGCCGAGGCTACTTTTGGCGTAGCCTTCCGGCCCTTGGCGGAGGCGGGCCCGGACTTGTCGGGCGCCATCTGCTGGCGGAAGGCCATCATCCTCCGGGCGTGCTCTTCGGGGCTGCGCCTGGGCAGGACGATCTTGCGCCGGCGGCAGTGGAACCGCAGGGCGCTGACGTCGGGCACCTTCGCGTCCGGCCCCATCCTGGCGGCCAGGGCGGCGTGCACCTCGACGGCGCTGGCGCAGGTGCCGGCGGCCAAGACCTCCTCCAGGGGCGCGTAGAACTCCGGGCAGGCCGGCGCACGGCGGCGTGTCCAGCCGCCCTGCTTCGCCGCGGCGGCGCGGCGCTGTGCGTAGGCCGCCTTGCACGCCCGGTCGCGCGCCGTGGCGCAGTCGGGGCAGTAGCGGGCCTGTTTGTGGGCCAGGGGCTTTCCGCAGCCTTCGGTCGCGCACTTCCCGACGCCCGCTTTCCCGCCGGCCTCAGCCTCGGGCGCCGGGACGTCCAGATGCGGCGCGACGATCTGGCCGAAGGGGACATACTCCCCGTTGGTCAGCTTCACCCCGTTGGGCCGCACGGCGGCGACCTGTCCGGTCTGCTCCGCCCCGTCGTTCGACCTTGCCCACACTATCCTGTCGCCTTGCTTGATCTCCGCCATGGTTGATTCTCTCCTGGTGTGCGTGTTGCCCGCCCGGATGCGCACCCCCCGGACCCGGCGGGAAGGAGAAGGGACCCGCCGGGAGATGCTTTCGCCCTATGCCTCTTCCGCCACGCCGGCGCCCGCGGCCTGGCCGACGGCGGGATCCGGATCCTCATCCGCCTTGATCCAGGACGCATACGCCTCGTTGAAGGCCGCCCAGTCGTCCACCAGCGCGGCTTTGGCCTGGCTGGGCACGGCCGCGAGGGTCATGGCAGTTGCGGGGCAGACGCCCGTCGCCCGCCAGTAGTCCATTGCCTCGGGCAGGGTCAGGCCGATCTTGTGCAGGGCGCCATGGACGCTGGCGTCCGAAATCCGCCGGCGGGCCGGGGCTGCGGCCTCGGGGGCTGGCGGCGCCTGGTCGGCGGGCGCCGGGGCGCCTTCACCACCGGCCTCGGCGGCCGGCGGCTGCACGCTCCTGGCCAGCCTGGCGGACGGGGGCAGCGGGGCGGCGGCCGCCGGGGTCACGTCAATGATGTCCCCGGCCTCCTCGACGGTGCGCAGCCCCTTGAGAATGTCGCCGAACCCGTCCCGCAGCGCGAAGCCGCGGGCCCTGAACAGCAGCATCCGGTCCGTGTATTCAGACCAGGGCCCGGGCTTGCCGTACAGCTTGGCCCGCTTGGCGTCGCCGACCGAGAACTCGCTGACGATCTCGTCCTGCCCGCGCCGCTTCACCGTCACCGTCGCCTTACGCGCGTCGCCGTCGCCGGACAACGCCTGCTGGTAGCGCTCCAGCTCCCCGGACGCCCGCACCAGGGCCAGGGCCGCGTCACCGTAGATGGCCGGCCGCCCATTGATGACGGCGATGCTCTGGAGGCTGGCCATCGGCGTCATGCCGACCTCGGCGCCCAGCTGCACCGCGATCAGGACCGACTCCGGGCGGTCGATCCCCTTGGGCGCGAACCCGGAGAGGCACACCGCCTTCGCAAAGCGGAAGGCGTCCTCCAAGGTTGACAACTGCACCCCGTACTTGCCCATCGGGATGGGCCGCGGCTCCGTCTTCACCAGTTCATGCTGCTCGTTCATCGTCTCTTTCTCCTTGTTTGTCCGCCATTCCGCGCCAGGGTCATCCCAGCCGAAAGGCGATTGAGACTAGCCGTACCACTCTGCCCGCTCGACTCGGGCGGGCTGCTTGACCGCGCACCACCAGCACCGGCCGCACGCCGGCCTGGCGTCCTCGCCGGACTTCCAGCGCAGCACCTGGGGGATGTTGGCGG
>JAKLIU010000325.1 GCA_022709445.1 Spirochaetota bacterium
TACAGCTCAACGGGACCGGACAGGCCGCCGCGGAAACGCAGGACGGCCGCGCGGAAGGACCAGATCGGGCCGGGTTCCGCCTCCAGGACGAGTCCCTGGGCCGGGAGGGACGCCGTCGCCCCGGCGGCGAGCATCGCGGCCGCGAAGAAACCCAGGCGGAACGGCCGTCTCACCGGCGCGTCCTCAGGAACAGCGTGGTCCCCAGGGATGCCAGGAAGAAGGCCAGGAGCCAGGATGGCGAGGCGGGGAGCATGGCGAAGGCCGGGCTCCGGTACGCGTCGAGGGCCGCCGCGCTTTCGTCGGTCCAGGACGACAGCCCCGCGTTGGAGTACAGGGGCAGCCTGGCGGCCACGGTGCCGCGGTCGGACACCAGGGCCGTGTACCCGCCTTCCGCGGCGGGCGACACGGTGGCCGACCAGTGGCCGGGAACCGCGGACGCGAAGGCCGCTTCATCGACCAGGACCCCGCGCCCGTCGGCCAGGGCGAGGGTCGGGGCCAGGAGGCCGTCCGAGTGGACGGTGACCACGATGCCGTCCGCGCTCTCGGTGACCGTCGCCCCGGGAGCCTCCTCGTGGAAGAGCCCGGCCAGGGTCGCGCGGAAGCCGGCCAGGCCGGCGGGGTGTTCCAGGAAGCCCGAGCTGTGGCGCCCGTACAGGTCGGTGGCGAAGACCAGGGCGGAACGGCCGGCGAGCTGGCCGGATACCAGGAGCGGGTCCCCCGCCGCGCTGGAAAAGGGCACCAGGCTGCGCGGCTTGGCGGTGAATCGGGCCATGCCCCCGACCGAGCCGGCGTCCGAGCCGTCCATGCCCACGATCGCCACCCGTTCCTCCGCGAAGACCGTCCGGGACACGCTCATCCTGTCCTCCAGGATCAGGGACGGCACCTCGGCCGCGTCCAGTACCCGGTAGAGCCTGCCCCCGGTTCCCGAACTGAGCCTGGTGAGCAGGGATCGGTCGAAGCTCTCCCCGACGGCCATGGCGGTCACCGTGACGCCCGCGTCCCTCGCCCTCGCGATCAGCGCGTCGAAGTCGGCCGGCTCGGTGACGCCGTCGCTGATGACCACCAGGTGCTTGACCGGCATGGGAGCGGACTCCAGCGCGTCCAGGCCTTCCAGCAGGGCCGGGTGCAGCCGGGTTCCGCCGCCCGCCCTGAGCGGGGACAGGAGCGCGGACGGTTCCACCTCCCCGGCCGGCTGGAAGCGGTACAGCCACTCGGCGGTCTCGGAGAAGAGGAGCATGCCCACCAGGTCGTCCGGCTTGAGGTTGCCCAGGGTCTCCGCGCCGGTGACCTTGGCCAGCGACAGCTTGTCCCCGAACATGGAACCGGACACGTCGATGACGATGAGCATGGCCAGGTCCGGGAGGTTCTTCACGGATCTCGGGGAGAGCTCCACCGGCAGGATGCGCTCCAAGGCCGGCGCGTCGCCTTCCCTGCCGAAGCCGGGCGAGTCGGCGACCGCCAGGATGCTGCCCGCGCCCCGTTCCACGTAATCCGCCAGTCGGCCGGCCAGGTCGGCGCCCAGGGAGGAGAGGGGCAGCCCGTCCAGGACGACCAGTTCGTAGGCGTACAGGTCGGCGCTCGCCAGCTCGGCGGGGCTCACCCTTCGTACCGGGAAGAGCGCCTCGATGACGCTCCTGGCGCCTTCTTCCCCGCCGGCCATGAGGACGCGCTCGCCGCCTTCCCGTGCCGGCAGCAGGGTGGCCGATGCGACGCTCGTTATCCCGGCCGTCACCGTGCGCAGTTCCAGCCGGGCCGGCCCTTCGCGGCCGGCGGCTCCCACCGCCACCTGGACGCGCCGGTCAGCCGGCAGGTCCGCGCCGGCCGAATTCCAGACCGTCTCGCCGTCCAGCGCGAGCTCCACCGTGTCGGCGTCCGCCGCGCTCCCGGAGAGCAGGACCGTGGCCTGCATGGAGGCGGCTCCCGGTTCCAGCCGGATGGAGACGGCGGCCAGGGGCGATGGCCGGGGCGGCAGGACGGTGAACCTGACCGGGATGCCGCTCTCGCGGTGGAGGGCCGCCGCCCGGGCCAGGTCCGCCGCGGAGGGCTGGCCGTCCAGGACCACGCGGACCGGGCGCACGGAGCCGGGCGCGGCCGCGAACACCGGGTCGAGGTCGACGCGGGCGGGGAAGCGTTCCGCCAGGGCGGCGAGGGCGGGAAGGTTCCTGGGCATGGGCATGAGGCTGCCGGGGAGGACCAGGGAGGCGCGGGCCCAGGAGCGACCCGCGAGCGCTTCCGGCGCGAAACCGGCGCGGGGAGCGACGTACACGCGCTCCGGGAGCAGGAATGCCGGCACCGGGAAGGGCAATCCGGCCGCGAAGGCCGCCAGGCAGGCCACGGGCGCAAGGACTGTGATGCCGGCCGGTCGAATACCCTTGAAGGCAACCATGATTCGACCTATCCTACTATAGTTGGTTTGGCCCGACAAGCTCGACCTCCGACCGCGCAAGGAGCCCCCATGGACGCCGACCTGATGAAGCCCTTCATGACCGCCGCCACCGGCGTGTTTTCCACCATGTTCAACCTGCAGGCCGTGGCCGGGCCCTGGCGCGAGGCCGGGAACGACGGCGAGCATGGCTGGGACGTGTCCGGCATCCTGGGCTTCACGGGGGGAGCGCAGGGAGTG
>JAKLIU010000326.1 GCA_022709445.1 Spirochaetota bacterium
CGCCGAGAAGTTCGCCCGCAAGCGCCTCCTCGAGGAGCCGACCTCCCGGCGCGCCCGCATGACGCTCGGGACGGTGTACCTGCGCACCGACCGCGCCAAGGACGCCCTGGCCGCCTTCTCAAGCGCCGTGGAGTCCGACCGCCGCGACGTGCGCGCCCTGGAGGGCATGGCCATGGCCTACCTCCGCCTGGGCAAGCCCTCGGACGCCCTGTCGGCCCTCGAGCACGCCATCGAGTACGCCCCGGGCGACGCGGAGCTCCTGTACAACCTGGGCAACGCCCATCGCGCCATGGGCAATTCCCGGGCGGCCGAGATGTCCTTCGCCAAGGCCATAGAGCTGGATCCCAAGCACGTGATCGCGTACAACAACCTGGGCATCGTCTACATGGCCATGGGCGACAACGCCAAGGCGGTGGACGTGTTCTGGCGCGGGCTGGCCGTCGACCCCAACTACCCGTCCTTCCACTACAACCTGGGCTCCGCCTACGAGTCCCTGGGCAAGCCGGCGGACGCACTGCGCGAGTACGAGTCCGCGGTCAAGGCCCGGCCGGGCTGGATCGACGCCATGCTGCGCTACGCAGCCTGCCTGGCCAGGAACGGCAAGCACAAGCAGGCCATCGACACCTTCGCGCAGGTGATCGCGGTGGATCCGCTCAACGCCCCGGCCCGGGACGGCCTGGGACTCGCGTACGCGGAGGCGGGCAAGCCCGACGAGGCGGTGCGCTGGTTCCGCAAGGCCCTGGAGGCCGATCCCAAGTACCTGGCGGCCGCGGTCAACATCCAGAACGTGCTGGAGCAGACCGGGCGCTACGCCGAGGCCGTGGAGGAGATCCGCGCCCTGGTGGAGCTGATGCCCGACAACGACGGGCTGCGGGTGCAGCTGGCCAGGCTCTACCGCAACCTGGGCCACATGGACCAGGCCATGGAAGCGGTCTCCGAGGTGCTCAGGCGCTCGCCCAACGACGTGGAAGCGCTCAAGGTGTACGGGGCCCTCCTGCAGGCTGCCGGCAAGACCGACAAGGCCCGGGACGTCTACCGGAAGATCGTGCGCCTGGATCCCAGGCAGGCATCCTTCAAGGTCGAGCTGGCCCGCATGCTCCGCGCCTCGGGGGACGCCGCCGGCGCGATCAAGGAACTGGAGAGCTACCTGGTTTCCCGGCCCAAGGACCACGAGGCCAGGGTGGAGCTGGCCCGCGCCTGCGTGGACAAGGGAGACCTGGAGCACGCGGCGCAGATCCTGCGCGAGGTGCTGGACGACCGGCCGGACATGGCGGAGGCGCTCCTGGAGCTGTCCGCGGTGTACCAGTCCATGGGCATGAAGGAACAGGCAGTCGAGGTGGCCGACCGCCTGGTCAACCTGCGCGGAGGCCGGGGGCGCGCCGAGGACATCGACGGGCTCCACGACTCGATAGGCGCCTACGAGAAGGCGGTCCGGGCTTACTCCTCCGACATGCGCGAGGCCTGGGAACGCAACATAGCCGTGCTGCGCGATTCCCTCAAGGCCGAGGCCGGGCGCGAGGGCGGCCACGACGACGGCCTGGGCGGCGACATCCAGGCCCTGCTCAACTCCATGGCGCCGTCCGTCATCCCGGTGGACGAGATGGAGGAGCTGGTCTTCCTGGACGAGCGGGAAGAGCCCCTGGACGACGAGCCCTACCTGGAAGAAGAAGACGAGCCGGCCCTCGAGGAAGACGAGCCCGAGCCCAGGATCGACGGACTGCTGGCCGGGCAGGACCTCTATCCGGACGCGCCCGCCCTGTCCGACCAGCCGGGCGGCGGCCAGCGCGAGTCGCCGGCCCAGGAGTCCCGCGCTACCGAGGAACCGCGGCAGGACCGGCGCTCCCCCGAACCGGAGCCGCTGGACGAGCGGCGGCCGGAGCCGCGGCGCCGTCCGGAACCGCAGCCCGAGCCGGACTACGAGCCCGAAGCCCGGGAGCCGACCCCGCGCCGCAGGAAAGAAGACGGCCGGCGCGATCCGCCGGAGCAGCCCGAGCCCGCTGCGCCGGATCGGGCGCCGCTTCCCCCGCCGCCCCAGCAGCAGGCTCCGGCCTGGCCGCAGCAGCCGCCGCCCAGCTATCCGCCGCCCCAGTTCCCGCCCTATCCACCCTATCCGCCCTACCCGGAAAAGAAACCCAAGGCGGGCAAGCCGCGACCTCCCGCCCTCGAGCCGCCCGACCTCTCCCAGCCCGCCGAGGAAGAGGACGTCCTTGAATACGTGGAGGATCCGCTCATCGACGCGGAACCCACGGACGAGGAACTGGAACTGGAAGAGCCGGACTCCGAGTACGCCGACGAGGACCTGCCGGAACTGGACGAGGAGCTGCCCGTCGATCCCGACCTGGTCCTGGAAGAGGAAGAGGACGAGAACGTATGGGCCGAACCGGTCGAGGGGGAGACGGAACCGGAATCCGGCGAGGATATCCCCGGGGAACCCGCCGCCGGATCCGAGCCCGAGCCCGGCTTGCCGCCCGGGCCAGACTCGCGTGACGAGCAGGACTCCGGCGCTCCGGAAGCCGCACCGGCACCCCGTCCAGCGCCCGCCCGGGAACCCGCCGTCCCGGCCAAAGCGGAACCGCCCGCCTACGTCGACCCCCTCGGGGAGGAAGCGGGCGCGC
>JAKLIU010000327.1 GCA_022709445.1 Spirochaetota bacterium
CACCATCACCCCGCTGCCTTCCGCGGGCGGCCAGGGATCGACGCTGGTCTCCACCGCCAGCTCCAGGGCGTTGAGCAGGGAGCGCGCGTCCCCGTCGGCCATGCGCACCAGGTGCTCCAGCGCGCCTTCCTCGAATCCTACCTTCCAGCGGCCGTAACCGCGCTTCCGGTCGGAGAGGGCCATGGCGGCCGCCTTGGCCAGGTCGGCGTCCGTCAGGGCGTGCAGCTGGAAGACCCTCGAGCGGGACACCAGGGCGCGGTTCACCTCGAAGAAGGGATTCTCCGTGGTGGCGCCTACCAGCACGATGGTGCCGTTCTCCACCCAGGGCAGGAGGGCGTCCTGCTGTGCCTTGTTCCAGCGGTGGACCTCGTCCACGAACAGTATGGTCCTGCGGTCGTACAGCTCGCGCTCGCGCTTGGCCGACTCGATGGCGTCGCGTATGGCCTGGACGCCGGACAGCACCGCGTTGAGCGACAGGAAGCGCGACTGAGTGCTGCCGGCTATGACGCGCGCCAGGGTGGTCTTGCCGGTTCCCGGCGGGCCGGAGAGGATGATGGAGGATATGCGGTCGCGTTGGATGGCCCGGCGCAGGAGGCGGCCCGGGCCGACGATGTGATCCTGCCCTATGAACTCGTCGAGGGTCCGGGGGCGCATCCTGTCGGCGAGGGGAGAGGCCTCGTTCGGGGCCTCTCCCGCCGTCGCGGACTGGAACAGGTCCTCGCCCACGGTCGGGCGCTTCCTATTCCCGGGCCCACTTGGACCAGGTCGTGGTCGCGGTCGTGTAGAAGTTGGACCAGAGGCCGTCACCGTCGGTGAGCGCGAAGAGGCGATAACCGGCGCCCTCGGCGAAGGCGAAGAGGCCCTTGACCGACTTGTAGGCCAGGCTGGTGTCGAAGTTGATGGCGTCGGTGATCAGCCGGGTGGTCACGGCCGGGGCGGCGGTGGCTGCGTCGAAGGGATTGGCCGCGAACTCCAGGTAGCCTCCCGCAGGTGCGATGTCCGTGGAAGAGCGGGGGTAGGCCTGGGCTCCGGCCGCGACCGCGAAGCCGCCGGCGTAGGGGACGTAGGCCGGCTGGGAGAAGGCGTAGGCCTTGTCCTTGGAGTTGGCGAAGATCTCCGTGGCGGTCCACGCGAGGGTGCCCGTGTCCACGCGCCAGAGCTTGCCCGAACGGGAGGCGACCAGGAGGTTGGTGCCGTCGATGGCGATGATGCCGCCGAAGGACTCGGCGGTCGGTTTCCCGCCCATCGCGGTTGCGGTGGAGAGGCCCGCGGGCGCGGCGCCGTAGACGATGGAGCTGCCGGCGGTGAACCAGTAGTTGCCGTTGGTGAAGGCGAGGGAGTCCGGAGTGCCGATGTCGGCGTCCACGATGGCCGTCGCGTCGAAGGTGGCACCGTTGAGGTAGAAGACGCTGTGGGTCTCGTCGACGACCCCGTCGGTTTCGGTGGATTCCCGGGTCACGGCGAAGAGCTGGCCGTTCGCGGGCAGGAGCTTGATGAGCGAGCCTTCGGTGGCGGCATCGGGGAAGGTCGCGTCGACCCTGGTCCAGGCGGAACCGTCCGCGCTGGTCCAGACGCCCAGCCTGGCGCCGCTGGCCGTGTCGATGAAGGCCGCGTAGAGGTTCGCGCCGACCACGGCCCCGCTGATCGCGAACGTGGTCCGGGAGCCGTTGACGTCGGAGACGTCGGCCCGCGACCAGGCGCCGCCGTCCGTCCGCTTCCAGAGCACGCCGATACCGGCGTAGTACGCCGTGCCCAGGCGGGCCACCCAGGCGGGGGTGGCGAATTCGAAGGCCTTGGTCATGTTGGCGTTGACGGGAGTCTCCCCGGCGACGCTGGCGAAGATGCCCACGGGGCCTTCCTCGCAGGATACGGCGGTGGCGAGTACGGCGAGCGTGGCGAACAAAACGGCCGCGAAGCGCCGGATACGGAACGCAGTGTGTTTCATGATGACTCCGCTCACAGGTGGTAGGCTACCGAGAGGGTCGCCTCAAGGAAGAAGCCGGTCATGTCCTGGCTGCTGTCCCGGTAGAACTGGGGAATTACGTTCCCGAACAGGTTGAGGCCGTAGCTCATGTCGGCGTTGACGCGCCAGTAGAATGAGGATCCCAGCTTGATGAGCGGGTCCACGTGCGTGGCCTCGCCCAGCGCGCTCACGCCCATGCCCAGGCCGGCGCCCGGGGCGATCACGAAGGGGCTCAGGTCGATGGCGTACGCCACCCTGGCGGCGATGGGGGCGATGAACAGCCGCCTGTCGGCGATGGTTGAGATGAAGCTGCCGCCTATCTCGCCGCCGACCATCCAGTTTTCGTCGAGGAAACCCAGGTAGGAGAGCGAAAACGCGAATCCGGGGTAGGCGTTGGGCGCGAGGTAGCCGTCGCCGCCGGCGAAGCCCAGGGGCACGGAAGTACCCAGGGTCAGGGAGAAGATGCCGTCGCCCTTCTCGAAATCGGCGTAGGCCCCGGAGGCGAGGGAAGGGGCTTCCTGGGCGCTCAGGGGCATGAGGAGCGTTCCGAGGATCAGGAGAATCAAGAATCTGGAGCGCATCGTTCCTCCACGGGATGGAATACGGGCGCCGTACTATAGCACAGCGGACACCCCATGAAAAG
>JAKLIU010000328.1 GCA_022709445.1 Spirochaetota bacterium
GCTCAAGGTGGGCGACGTCAAGGAATTCAGGATCATCAACCTGGACCTGGTGCGCAAGCGCATCGGCCTGTCGCTCAAGAGCGAGCGCTCCGGATCCCAGGGCCAGGGAGCCCCGCGCCAGGGCGGCGAGGCTGATGCCGGTCCGCGGCGCGTGGTGGTGGCCAGGAAGGGCGACCCGACCCCCGGCGCAGGTCCGGGCCGGCCGGCCGGGGCTTACCCGCAGCGCCGGGACGACAGGCAGGGCGGGAGGCAGGGATACGGCTCGGGCCGGCCGGCCTCATCGTCCCAGACCGGTCAGGGCGAGGACGACGGGACCACCTACAACCCCTTCGCCGAGCTGCTCAAGAACCGCAAGAAGTGACGCGTCCGGGCGGCGGGCGGCGCCGGTCCGTCGCCTTGCGCGCCCGCCTGAATGGGGTTAGGCTGTCGCAATGAAGGAAGCCAAACGCCAGGGCAAGCGCCGCACCATCGCACCGCTGTTCCGCAGCGCCGGGACCGGCAATGTGGGCAGCTCGCCGGGATCGCCGGTATACATAGGCGACCGCGCGCCCACGGAGGCGGTGCTCTCCCTCATCCAGTACGACAGGGACGAGATCTCCTTCATCACGCCCGACACCCTCGAGGAAGTGCTGGCCATGCTCGAGGAGGGCATGGTCAACTGGATCAACGTCAACGGCCTGGCCGACCAGGATGCGATCAAGCGCCTGGGCGGTTTCTTCAGGCTGGATCCTCTGACCGTGGAGGACGTGCTCAACACGGAACACCGGCCCAAAGTCGAGGATTTCGGCAACTACATACTGGTCATCACCAAGATGCTCACGCGCCGTCCGGACGACAGCATCGAGTACGAGCAGGTCAGTTTCATCCTCACCGGCCACGTGGTCATCACCTTCCAGGAGACGCCCGGCGACTGCTTCGGGCCGGTGCGCGAGCGCCTGAGGTCCGGCACCGGGCGGCTGCGCAAGGCTCCCGTGTCGTACCTGGCCTACGCCCTCCTGGACGTGATCGTGGACAACTACTTCACGCTCCTGGAGTGGCTGGGCGACCGCCTGGAGGAGTATGAAGGCATGAGCACCTCGGCCCGGGACGCGGCTGGCTTCATGGCGGGCCTGCAATCGGTCAAGGCCGACCTCAACCGGATGCGGCGCACGGTCTGGCCGATACGCGAAACCGCCAACGCCCTCCTGCATTCAGGCTCGGACCTGCTGGACGACAGCCTGGATCCCTTCCTGCGCGACCTGCAGGAAAACACGGTTCAGGTGATAGAGGCGCTGGAGAGCTACCGGGAGACCGCCTCCGGCATCCAGGAGGTGTTCCTCTCATCCATCTCAACACGCATGAACGAGGTGATGAAGGTCCTCACCATCATCTCGACGATTTTCATTCCCCTGACCTTCATAGCCGGCGTGTACGGAATGAATTTCGAACACATGCCCGAGCTGGGCCAGCGCTGGGGCTATCCGGCGGTCTGGGGCCTCATGGCGGCCATAGCCCTGGGGATGATCGCGTTTTTCCGCAAGAAACGCTGGCTCTGAGAGCAAGCGAAAACCTTGCGGTTTCGTGCCTTTTAGATTGTTTTCTTTCTATATATGTGACGCGCTTGACGGTTTCGTCTGCCCACGGTAGGATACCGCCCGTCCGTACACAACTCCGGCCTCGGTCATTCAGACGCGTCATCCCCAGCGGGTCGGAGTACGGACTACAAGCACCGTTCATCGTTTCGTGACCCAGGAACCGGTCTCCCCGCGATCTTCGGGAACACCCGGAAAAAGGAGCGCACTCTCGCCATGTCGACGAAAACATTCAAGGGCGGAGCCCACCCGCCGGAGCGGAAGCAGCGCACGGAAGCGCTTCCGATCGAGTTTGTGCGGCAGGTCAAGCAGGTGGTCGTACCGGTCAACCAGCATTTCGGGGCGCCCATACAGCCCCTGGTCAAGGCCGGGGACACGGTCAAGCGGGGCCAGAAGATCGCCGACGCCGAAGGGCGCATGACGGTTCCCGTGCACGCTCCCATAGCCGGAACGGTGAAGAAGATCGAGCCCGCCCCGCAGTCCAACAACCTGGACGGCATGGCCATCTTCATCGAGTCCGACGGCTCCGACGCGACCGACTTCCTGCCTCCGCTCGACGGCTTCTCCTGCACCAGGGAAGAAGCGCTCGCACGCATACGCGAGGCAGGAATCATCGGCATGGGCGGCGCCGGCTTCCCGGCCTTCGTCAAGCTGTCTCCCCCGCCCAACAAGCCCATCGACGTGGTCATAGCCAACGCCGCCGAGTGCGAGCCCTACCTGACCATCGACGAGCGCATGATGGAGGAATTCCCCGGCGACCTGGTCGAGGGCATGGCCATCGTCATGCGCATCCTGGGCGTAACGCGCGGCGTCATCGGCCTCGAGGACAACAAGGCGCACCTGGCCGGCAAGCTCGAGCAGGCTGTCCGCGACCACGGCCGCGGCGCGGCCATCGAACTGGCGCGTCTTGGCCACCAGGTCGTCGCCACGGCAGAGACCTGGCCCCAGGTCCGCAGCCTGCGCGCCGATGCCACCGCGGCGGGCGTCACCCTGGAGGTGATCAAGCTGAACCTGCTCGATTCGATCGACA
>JAKLIU010000329.1 GCA_022709445.1 Spirochaetota bacterium
CGGGATGCTCTGCTTCTTGCCGCACATGCCCCCGCAGGACCAGCTCATCGTGTCGCCCACCATGCTTACGGTCTTGAGCATGTCGAAGGCGACGCCGGATATGGTGCAGTCGCGCAGCGCGTCGCCCAGCTTGCCGTGCTTGATCTCGTAGCCCATCACCACGCCGAACATGAATTCGCTGGTCGAGTCGGCCTGGCCGTTGGACGAGCGCAGGAAGTAGTACCCGTCGTCCACGCCGGCGATCATGTCCTCCAGGGTGCTGGTCCCGGGCAGGATGGCGGTGTTGCGCATGCGCACCAGGGGCTCGTCGTAGAAGCCGTAGGCGCGGGCGTTGCCGGTGGGCTCGGCCCCGAAGTGCAGGGCGGTCTCCTTGTTGTGCATGTAGGAGCGCAGCACGCCCCGGTCGATCAGGACGGCGTCGCGCGCCTCGGTGCCCTCGTCGTCGGTCCACAGCGGCACGGGGCAGGTCCGTCCCAGCGCCGTGTGGGCAAAGTCCACCAGGGTCACGAGGGGGCTGGCCACCTGCCGGTCCATGAAGTCGGCTGCCACCGAGCCGCCCAGTACCAGGTCGGCCTCCACGGTGTGGCCGATGGCCTCGTGGGCCAGGATGCCGGCCAGGTCGGAGTCCAGCACCACCTCGCGCTCGCCGGGCCGGGCGTACACGCCCCTGGCCTTGCGCATGAGGCTCTCGCCCAGCCGGTCGATCTGCCCGTACAGTGCGCCGGGTTCCGCGAAAACGTCCTGGAACTGGCCGCCCGAGCCGAACAGGTCGTACAGGTCCACCGGCTCGCCGTCGGCGTCCACCGTCAGGGACAGGGCGACGATGGCCCGCGGGACGAACGAGTACGAGTCGGCTCCGTCCGAGCTGACCAGGGTCTTCTCCATGTCCAGGCAGGACACGGTGACCGAGCGCGACTTGAGCGAGGGGAAGCGCCTCACGCAGTAGGCGTCCAGGTCGCGGGCGAATTCCAGGAGCCGTTTCTGGCCGGGCGCCGGCGCCTTGCTGGACAGGTCGCGGAGGCCGCGGCCCGGGCGGGAGGGCAGGGCGCGCGGACCCTTGCCGGCCTTGGAGGCCAGGAAGCGGGCATTGGCCGTGGCGCGCGAGACGCAGGAGGCGATGGCCGCGTCGTCGTTCTCCGGGGTTGAGGCGAAGCCCCAGACTCCGTCCTTGAAGACCCGGGCCGAGACGCCTTCCTGGCTGCCGGCCGCGTTTCCCACGGCGTCGCCGTTGAGCAGGCTGACGCGCGTGCTCGAGTTCCGCTGCGCGCGCAGTTCCGTGTATTCGGTGAACAGGGCCGCGTGGCGCCCCAGGTCGCGGTATCGCATTCGTCCTCCCGTGGTCGACCAATCGACCATAGCAGTATCCGCCGAATTCCACAACCTGCCCGCCGCGCCGCGCCACCAATGCGTATACTTTCCACGGGAGGACCGGATGAACACGCTGAGGGAGATGCTGATCGGGGGGGAGCCTGACGACAAGGTGATCCAGCTGGCGATACGCGACATAGACACGCGCACCTTCATAGAGTGCCTGTGCGGCATGGCCGGGGACGAGCGAGAGGTCCTGTACCGCAACCTGTCGGCACGGGCGCGCGAGGCGGTGGCTGCCGACCTCCTGGAGCGCGAGGCCACGATCCGGCCGGACGAGATGGCCGACGCGGTATCGGCCTTCGCGCGGCTCCTGTCCAAGCATGCGCGCTGGGAGCGGCGGGGAGTGCCCTCGGCTCCCGCGTACGACCCCGCGGCCGCGACGCCCTCCGCCCTGGCGGACAACTTCCTGCACGTGTCGGCCATGGTCCGCGCAGGCGAGTACGACAGGCTGGCGGAGCTGTCGGAGGAGGATCCCGACCGCCTGATGCGCGAGGGGCTGCGCATGCTGGTGGACGGCATCGACCCGCTGCAGGCACGGGGGCGGCTGGAACGGCTGCGCTCGGCCCTGCTGGCTCATCAGGCGCGGCGCATGGACCTCATCCTGGAGGGCTTCGACAGCGTCATGGGCGGGGACAGGCCCGGGCTGACGGCCGAGAAGCTGGCCGCGCTCGCAGCCGATGCCTGAGCCGGGCGACCCGATCGGGTGCGACCCGGTCGGGTGCGACCCGGTCGGGTGCGACCCGGTCGGGTGCGACCCGGTCGGGTGCGACCCGATCGGGTGCGACCCGATCGGGCGCATCATGGACTGCGCCCCGAGGATCCGCGCCTGGCTGGGCCCGCGCCTGTCCGATCCGCACGACGCCGACGACCTGGCCCAGGAGACGCTGGTGGCGGCGTGGCGGGCCTGGCCCGGTTTCCGCGGCGAGTCGTCCCTGTCCACCTGGATGCACGGCATAGCCAAGCGCCTGCTCTGGCGGCATTGTCGCGCGCGCGGCGGGGCGCCGATCCGCCTGGAGGACCCGGATGCCTGGGGCGAAGGCCCGGTGGAGCCGTCGGGCGATTCCGCCGGGGAAGGCGCCTTCGGCAAGCTGTGCCTGGAGCTGATGGCGGAGCGCCTGCCGCCGGCGGACGCGCGGCTCTTCAACCTGTTCTACGGGAAGCGCCTGACGGTCCGCGAGATCGCCCGCGAGCTTCGCATGCCGGAGGGCACGGTCAAGTACCGCCTG
>JAKLIU010000033.1 GCA_022709445.1 Spirochaetota bacterium
AGCCTGGGCTCGCCGTCCTTGGCCAGGTCCCGCGCCACGCCGGTGCAGAAGAATATGTTGGTGAGCTTTGCGCCTATGGTGTCGTGCATGTCGCGGTAGATGCGGCTGCGCTCCTCGGCCACCTTGAGCAGGGTGTTCTCCCGCTGGAGGGCGCGCAGCTCCTCCGTGCGGACGCGGACCATGTCCTCCAGGCCGTTCTGGTACTGCAGGGCGGTGTCCAGGAGGCGGTTGAACTCCCCGCCCAGGAAACCGAACTCGTCCCGCGTGGCCACGTTCACCCGCTCGTCGCGCTTGCCCGATTCCACGGAGTTCATCACCTTCACGATGTGCCCCAGCGGCGCGACGATGAGCCGGTTGGAGATCCAGGCCAGCGAGACGACGAGCGCAGCCATCAGGAGGAGTATTGCCAGTCCCAGGAGGTCCATGAGCGAGCGGAACGCGGCGCTGATCGGGTCCAGGGGCATGGCGACGATGACCGTCCAGCCCAGCGACTCCACGCGCTTGTAGACGAACTTGACCCGCTGGCCGGCCACGGCCCCGTCGAAGCTGCCGCCCGATTCGGCGGCCAGCCGCTGGAGCACCACCAGGGTCGGCCCGTCGCCCTCGAACTGGCTGGCGATGGTCATGCCTCCCGCGCCCAGGATGAAGGCCTTGCCGCCCTTGGGCAGCTCCAGGCCCTCCAGGACCCCGCCCAGGCTGGAGAGCAGGATATCCAGCCCCAGCACGCCTACCAGCGATCCGTCGGCGGCCTTGACCGGGAGCGCGCAGGTGATGCCTATGTCGTCGATGCTGGCGTAGCGGTAGGGTTCGGAGATGGTGAAGTCGTCATGGGCCAGGGCCTGCAGGTACCAGGGCCGGACACGGGGGTCGTAGGCCTCGGGGAAGACCGGTTCGTTGTCGGCGAAGCCCTCTCCCATGCCCCATTCGTGCATCGTGCCGTCCACGGTACCCAGGTAGACGGCCCGCAGGTAGCCTTGCCTGGCCCTGACCACGGACAGGAAGAGGTCGCGCATGAGGGCGCGGTTTTCCGAGTGCACGATGTTCGTGGAGGCCAGGCTGCGGGACAGCGATTCCAGCTCCCCGAAGAACGATACCAGGCGCTTCTCGGTCTGCTGGAGGATCAGGTCGGCGGTCTCTCCCGCCGAGGAGAGCGCGTAGTCCTCCAGCATGGCCTGGGTGATCAGGAAGGTGGACAGCATGAAGACCATGATGGCCGCGGAGATGAAGAGTATGAACTTCTGGCTGATGCCCCAGGGCCTGCGTGCGGAAGTCATGCCCGTTCCGGTTCCCCCTCCCTGTCCGCGCGGACCATGGGAAAGGATTATGGGGCCGTATCCACGGTTCCGCAACCGCTCTTTCAGGCGCGGAACGCCCCCGCTTCCAGTTCCAGGGCCGGGGCGGCGGCCGGCCCGGCGACGGCGCCGACGATGGCCGCATCGTGGCCACAGTCCCTGAGGACGCGCACGCACGCGGCGGCGTTCCCGGGAGGGAGCGCCCCGAGGAGTCCGCCGGAGGTTTCCGGAACGTAGAACAGCTTCCGGAACTCCTCCCCGAGGCCGCCGCCATAGCTCACCGACGGCTCGAAACAGCGCCTGTTCCGGCCCGCGCCGCCCGGAAGGTGGCCGGCGGCGGCCAGTTCCGCGGCTCCATCGAGGTATGGGAGCGAGCCGGCGAAGACGCGCAGGCCCACCCCGCTCTTCTTGGCGATCTCCAGGGCGTGTCCGGCGAAGGAGAAGCCGGTCACGTCCGTGCAGGCGCGCACCCCGTGGGCGGCCAGGGCGTCCAGGGCCCGGTCGTTGAGCCGCTTCATGGACTTGATCGCGGACCCGAGGAAACCTGACGGGCAGGCGCCGTTCTTGGCCGCCGTGGTGACGGCCCCGGTGCCCAGGGCCTTGGTCAGCACCAGCAGGTCCCCGGGCTGTGCGCCCGACTTGAGGAGCACGCGGTCGGGACGGGCCAGACCCACCACGGCCATGCCGAATTTGGGCTCCTTGTCGGTGATGGTGTGCCCTCCGACCACGGCGCATCCGCCCTCGGCGGCCTTCTCCGCTCCGCCGCGCACGATCCCGGCCATGATTTCCGGATCCATGTCCGCCGGGAAGGCCGATATGTTCAGGGCGACGAGGGGCCGGCCCCCGGTCGCGTACACGTCGGACAGGGCGTTGGCGGCGGCTATCGCGCCGTAGTCGTACGGGTCGTCGACCACGGGCGTGAAGAAATCCACCGTGAAGATGAGGCAGTTGCCGTCATCGAGGCGGTACACCGCCGCGTCGTCGCCCTCGTCGAGGCCGGCGACCAGGGAGGCGGCCCGCTCGGGCGGTACCAATCCGGTCAGGGGGCGCAGGACCTGCGCCAGGGCTTCGGGGCCCATTTTCGCCGCTCAGCCGGCGGCGGAACACAAGGACGTGAGCCTGGTTTCTTCCCTGTTCATGGCACCCCCTTTCCCGCCACACCGCGAGGTTCCCGCCGGTTCCCCGGCGCGGGGACATGATACCCGCCGGGCCGGGTAGGCGCAAGCGCGGGCCGCCTTGACGCCGCCGCCGGCTCCCCGTAGTATCGATCCGGGGCGAGACGGATCCCGCCCGGGAAGCAGATGGGGCCTGGTGGCTCCCCCGGTCTTCAAAACCGACGGCCGCGCGATGCGCGGCGGCAGGTTCGATTCCTGCCTCTTCCGTACCATGGATACCAACGAACGCTTTGCTTCGATACCCCAGGTGGACCGACTCCTGCAGCTGCCGGCGGTGCGGGAGTACTTCCCGCTGGTATCCCGCGCCCTGGCCGTCAAGGCGGTATCCGCAGCCCTGGCTTCGGAGCGGGCCAAGGCGCGCAAGGATGAGTCGTACCGCCCGGACGCGGAATCCTGCGCCAAGGCCGCGCTGAGGACCCTGGCCAGGCTCGCGCGCAGGCGCCACCAACGGGTGCTGAACGGCACGGGCATCGTGCTGCACACCAACCTGGGCCGTTCGCCCATCCCCGGGGAAGCCTGGGACGGGGCGCGGGACGCATGCACGGGCTACGCGCCGGTGGAGCTGCGGCTGGAGGACGGCACGCGCGGCGGCCGGGGCGGGCTCGTGCATGAGCTGGCGGCCGAACTTGCCGGCGCAGAGGCCGCCTTGGCCGTGAACAACAACGCGGCGGCCGTGCTCCTGGCGCTGACGGCCCTGGCCTCCGGCCGGGAGGTGATCGTGGCCCGGGGGGAGCAGGTGCAGATAGGCGGCGGATTCCGCGTGCCCGACATCCTTGAACTGGCCGGGGCGCGCTTCAGGGAGGTGGGCACCACCAACATCGTGGAGGCCGGGGACTACGCGCGGGCCGTCGGTCCCGACACGGCCTGCGTGCTCATCGTCCACACTTCCAACTTCGCGCTCAGGGGCTTCGCCCGCAAGCCGCGTCCGCAGGAGATAGTCGCGGCGGTGCCCGCCGGCATCCCGGTGATCGTGGACCAGGGTTCGGGCTGCCACTCGGAAGACCTGCCCGGCGAGACCCCGGTCCGCTCGTTCGTGGAAGCCGGCTGCGCCCTGGTCTGCTTCTCGGGCGACAAGCTGCTCGGCGGTCCCCAGGCGGGCATCATCGCCGGCAGGGCCGATCTGGTGGCCGCGCTGGCCGGCCATCCCCTGTACCGCGCCTTCAGGCCGGGCAAGGCGACCTACGCCCTCCTGGAGCGCGTGCTGGTCCGCAGGCTGGATGGCGGCGACGGTCCGGCCGGGGCGGCGCTCGTCCGGCCGGCGGACGAACTGCGCAAGCTCGCCCGCAGGATCAGGGCCAGGCTGCCCAAGGACAGCGCGGAGCTGGTCGACTCCCAGGCTGCCTGCGGCGGCGGCACGGGGCCGGACGAGAACTTCCCTTCGACGGCCCTGGACCTGTCTTCGGACGCCGGGGCGGAGACCATCCTGGCTTTGCTCCGGCGGGCGCCCACCCCGCTGGTGGCCATCATCCGCGACGGCCGGGTCCGGGTGGACATGGCCGCGCTGACCGGGGAGGATCCGGCTGTAGTGGCCGGGTCCATCTCCTGGGCGCTTGAGCAGGGAGCGTCGCTCCTGCGTTCGGCCGCACGCGCAGCCGCCAGGTCGGCGGCCAAGCCGACCCGGGACCTGCCCTCCCCATGAAGGTCATCGGCAGCTCCGGCCACGTCGACCACGGCAAGACCCTCCTCATACACGCCATGACGGGCATGGACGCCGACCGCCTGCCCGAGGAAAAAGCCAGGGGCATGACCACCGACATGGGCTTCGCCTGGTACGAGGGCCCCGGCGGAGAACCGGTCGGGGTGGTGGACGTACCCGGCCACGAACGCTACCTCCGGAACATGGTGGCCGGCGCCTGGGGCATCGACCTGGCCGTGCTGGTGGTGGCGGCGGACGACGGCTGGATGCCCCAGACGGGCCTCCACGCCTCGGTGCTCGCCGCCCTGGGCACGGAAGCCCTGGTCATCGCGGTCACCAAGGCGGACCTCGCGGAACCCGCCAGGATCGACGAGGTCGTGCTGGACAGCCGGGAACGGGCCCGCGCCGTCTTCGGATACGCGCCGGAGGCGGTGGCCGTCTCGGGCATGACCGGGGCGGGCATACCGGAACTGAAGGACGCGATAGCGCGCATCCTGTCGGCCATTCCCCCGCCCGTCGATGACGGCCGGGGCTACCTCTGGGTGGACCGGTGCTTCACCGCCAGGGGCGGGGCGTCCGTGGTGACGGGGACGCTCAAGGGATCCGCGCTGGAGCCCGGGGACGAGCTGGAGTTCGGGGCGGGCGGCGAGCGCCTGAAGCTGCGCTCGCTGCAGACTTACGGGCGGGAGTCAGCCCGGGCCGTGCCCAGCTGCAGGGTGGCCCTGGGGCTCACCGCTCCCCGGGAGGGATTCGAGCGCGGGGACCTGCTGTCGAAACCGGGGACTCCCGTGCTGCGGGGCAGGGACTTCCTCTGCAGGCTGGAAAACCTCCCGGGCGCCTCCGAGACCTGCCCGCGGGATTCCCGGGGCAGGCCCATGCTCAGGATGGGGGTGGAGCTGGAACTGGCCGTGGGCAGCGCGCGGCGGGACGCGGTGTTCAGGCCGTCGCGGCACGGATCCTGGGCCACGCTCTCCTGCGAATCGGCCCTGGCCTGCCCGCCCGGATCGCGATTCGCCCTCCTGCGCAAGGGCGGGGCCGAACTGGTCGGCAGGGGCACGATCGTGGACTCCGGGGCCGCGGACGCCGCCGGCAGGAAGCGCCTCGACTCCGTGCTTGCGGACGCATCGGGCTGCGCGGCCGCCCTCGAGGCGGCCCTGGGACCGCGGCCGTACGCGGAAACCGATCGCTACAGCCTGGAGCTGCACGCGCGCGGCTGGGCTCCGGCTCCCGCCGGGCTGGACGCCGAGTCCGTGCGCGCGGCCGGCCTGGAACCGGCCCGTGGACGCGTTCCCGTGGCCTTCCCCGCGAAGCGCTGGAAGGCCCTGGCCTCAGCCCTGCTCAAGCGCGCGTCGGAACCGGGATCCATGAACCTGGCCGGAGCCATGGCCGCGGCGGGCCTTCCCCGCGAACCGGTCGAGGCCGCCCTTTCCCGCCTGGCCGGGGAGGGCTCCCTGGCACGCAGCGATTCCGGCTGGTCCCTGCCCCGGGCGGCGGGCGGCCCCGGCCCGCAAGAGCGGGCCGTCCTGGACAGGCTGAAGGCGGCCGGCCGTTCCGGGCTGGAACCCGGCAAGAGCTGCCCCCAGCCCGAGGCCCGCCTCCTCAAGACCCTGTGCTCGCTGGGAGAGGCCGTCCCCTTGGACGGAGGCATCTTCTTCTCGAGGGAAACCTACGACGGCGCGGTGCGTGCCATCCTGGCAGGCCGGCCCGCCGGCGGGCGCTTCACGGTTCCCGAGGCCAAGGAAGCCTCGGGCCTGTCGCGCAAGTACATTCTGCCGCTCCTCAACCGCATGGAGTCGCAGGGGCTGGTGAAGCGCCAGGGCGAGGTGCGCGTGGTCCTCGCGCCCGCGCCGCGGTGAAGGGGAGGCAGGTCATGGACGTCTGGGAAAAGGCCGCGGAACTGGCCGGCAGGGACACGCCCTTCGCGATGGCGACCATCATCGAGTCTTCCGGCTCGACACCGCGCTCGAGCGGCAAGATGATCGTGCTGGCCGACGGAACGGTCTTCGGGACGGTGGGAGGCGGGCTGGTGGAGCGGCGCACGGTGGAGGCCGCCCGGGGAGCCCTCGCCGAAGGCCGCAATGCGGTGCTGGATTTCTCCCTCGATTCGGGCGGCGGTCCTGACAGCCTGGACATGGACTGCGGCGGCGCGGTCAAGATCTTCGTGGAGGCCGTGGGCGTCCGGCCCCGACTGCTGGTCGCCGGGGGCGGGCACGTGGGCCTGGCCCTGGCCTCGGCCGCGCATGCCCTGGGCTGGCGCGTGGCGGTTGCGGACGACCGCCCTGACTACGTCACCGCGGAGCGCTTTCCCATGGCGGCCAGCCTGTACGTCGCCGGCGACATGGACGCCGCGCTCGCGCTGGTCCGGCATGAAGCCGGCGACCGCGTGGTGATAGCAACCCACGCCGGGGACGAGCGCACCCTGAGGCATTTCATGGGCGTGGACTGCGCCTACCTGGGCATGCTGGGCTCGCGGCGAAAGGTTGCCGAGCTGTTCCGGCGCCTGGCCGCCGACGGCGTTCCCGCCGGACGCCTCGCGCGCGTGCACGCGCCCATAGGGCTGGACCTGGGGGCGGAGACCCCCGAGGAGATAGCCGTCTCGGTGCTGGCCGAGATCATGGCCGCGGTCAACGGGACCGACGCGCGCCCCTTCTCGGGGGAGCGCTGAATCCGTCGCCGGAGGCTCCGCACCCGGTCAGGGCCTCCGGTACCGGGTGCCCCGCGCGTCGCGCACGAGCAGTCCGCGGTCCACCAGGAAGCGCCGCATGAGCGCGTGGTCCTCGTTGACCGCCGACAGGATGGAACGGACCTCCGCGTCGGAGTAGTCCCTGCCCCGCTCGAAACGCTCCGCCACCAGCGTCATGACGACGAGCCTGTGCCCCTCCCGGGCCGGTATGCGCTTGAGCCTCCCGTCGGCGTCGAAGAAATTCGCTATGACGCGGGAGTCGGCGTCGTCGCGGTCCGCGGCTTTCCCATCCATGCTTCCGAGCATATCACGAACCGCCCCACTTAAACCGCAGCCCGGTTTTCCGCTATACTCCCGGCCATGGCAACCGTCGACGACAAGAAAATCATCTATACGATGTACCGCGTTTCCAAGAAACACGGCATGAAGCAGGTCCTCAAGGACATCAACATCAGTTACTACTACGGCGCCAAGATAGGCGTCATAGGCCTGAACGGCTCGGGCAAGTCCAGCCTCCTCAGGATCCTGTCCGGCGTGGACACGGAGTTCGCCGGCGAGACCAGCCTGGCCCCGGGATACACCATCGGTTTCCTGGAGCAGGAACCGAAAATGGAGGCCGGCAGGACCGTGCGCCAGGTGGTGTCCGAGGGCGTGCAGGAGATCGTGGACCTCCTGGCGGAGTTCGAGGCGGTGAGCGAGGCCTTCGGCGACCCGGACGCGGACTTCGACAAGCTGGCCGCACGCCAGGCGGACCTTCAGGAAAAGATCGAGGCGGCCGACGGCTGGAACCTGGACGCGCGCCTGGACCTGGCCATGGAGGCACTGCGCTGCCCGCCGCCGGAGCAGGTGGTTGACGTGCTGTCGGGGGGCGAGCGCAGGCGCGTGGCCCTCTGCCGCCTGCTCCTCCGCAAGCCGGACATCCTCCTCCTGGACGAGCCGACCAACCACCTGGACGCGGAGACCGTCGCGTGGCTCGAGCGCCACCTGCAGCAGTACGAGGGCACCGTGATCGCGGTCACCCACGACCGCTACTTCCTGGACAACGTGGCCGGCTGGATCCTGGAGCTGGACCGCGGCGAGGGCATCCCGTGGAAGGGCAACTACTCCGGCTGGCTGGACCAGAAGTCCAGGCAGCTGGAGCTCGAGGAAAAGGGCAACAGCGAGCGGGCCAAGACCCTGGAGCGGGAGCTGGAGTGGGTGCGCATGAGCCCCAAGGGCCGGCACGCCAAGAGCAAGGCCCGCATCACCCAGTACGAGAAACTGCTTGCCGACAGCGAGCGCGAGAAGGTGCGCGAGACCAAGCTGGTCATCCCGGCCGGCCCGCGCCTGGGGTCCGTGGTGGTGGAGGCCAAGAACCTCCGCAAGGCCTACGGCGACAAGCTCCTCTTCGACGGCCTCGAATTCACCGTGCCTCCGGGAGCGGTGGTGGGCATCGTCGGTCCCAACGGCGCCGGCAAGACCACGCTGTTCAAGCTGATCGCTGGCATCGAGCAGCAGGACGGCGGGGAGCTCAGGCTGGGCGACACGGTCAAGCTGGCCTACGCCGACCAGATGCGCGAGGGGCTGGACGCGGGCAAGACCGTGTGGGAACAGCTGTCCGGTGGCCTCGATATCATCAAGCTGGGCGGCGTCAAGGAAGTGAACAGCCGGGCGTACTGCTCCTGGTTCAACTTCTCCGGCGGCGACCAGCAGAAGAAGGTGGGCGTGCTCTCCGGCGGCGAGCGCAACCGGCTCAACCTGGCCATGATGCTCAAGGACGGCTGCAACCTGCTCCTGCTGGACGAGCCGACCAACGACCTGGACGTGAACACCCTGCGCGCGCTGGAAGAGGCCCTGGACGGCTTCGCCGGCAGCGCCCTGGTGGTCAGCCACGACCGCTGGTTCCTGGATCGCGTGTGCACGCACCTCCTGGCCTTCGAGGACGGCGAGGTGGTCTGGTACGACGGCAACTGGTCCGAGTACGCCGAGTACCGCCACGAGAAACTCGGCGGCGACGCGGACAGGCCACACCGATACGTTTACAGGAAGCTGGAACGGTAGAACGGACATCCGGTTCGGTTGCGCCGGCGGCCTGTCCGCGTTCCAGGTACGGACCTTTCGCGCAGCGAAAGGACGCGGCCGGCCGAGGGCCGGACGAGGGCCGCACCGATACGTTTACAGGGAGCTGGAGCGGTAGAAACGGCAGCCGACTGTCAGCCCGCGGCGGGCGGTCGGCGTTCCTCGAAGTCAGGAATAGCGCGGAACACATCAGGTTTTCATGGAGTGTCCTGCAGGGAGGCAAGCATGGAGTACAGGCTCGGACGCTTTGGCGTCGGCGAATCGATAGGCAAGGCCATGAGCATCATCATCGACAACCTGCCGGTGTTCCTGCTGACGGGAACGCTCGTCGGACTGGCGTCGAGGACACTCACTCCCCTGCTGGAAAGCCTGGGTCCCCTGGGTTCCTTCGGATCCAGCCTGCTCGCCACCCTGACCAATTCCGTCTACACGGGAGTGGTCGCGCGATTCGTCGCCGGCAAGTACCTCCGCCCGGACAGCCTGGCCGGGGACGCCGCCAAGGTGATCCGCTCCCTGCCCCTCATCATGGCGGCCGCGGTGCTGGTCTCGCTGGCGGTCATGGGAGGGTTGATCCTGCTGGTGATACCCGGCATCATCTTCAGCCTGGGTTTCTATTTCAGCACCACCATCGTCGCCGTGGAGGAGCTGGGACCCGTCGCCGCCATGAAACGCAGCTGGAGGCTGACCAAGGGCCACCGGGGCGACGTGTTCGGCCTGAACATGCTGCTCATCCTGATAGCCTTCGCCGTGATGGTGGCCCTCGAGCTCCTGGGCAGGCTGGTCTCCCCGGTCGGCGTGCCGGGCCTCGCGAAGGCGACGAGCCTGGTCACGGACCTGCTCTCGACCATCATCACCGGAGGCATGACCGCCGCGGCCTCGACCGTGTTCTACCTGGGATTGAGGACAGCCGAGGAAGGGCTGGAGGCCGAGCGCATAGCCGTCACCTTCGACCTGGATGGCATCGAGGGCGCCACGGAGGGCGATCCGGGGAGCGCGGGGTCGTAAACGGTGAAACTCGACCGTTTCGAGATCGAGACGCCGGAACGCGTCCGCTTCCGCTACGTCCCCGCCGAGAGCGCCGCCCGGGCGGGAGCCTTCCTCCTGGACCTGCTGCTCCAGGCCGGCCTGGCCCTGGCGGTGGTCCTCCTGCTCATCGGGCTGGAGCTCTTCACGGATCCCGGCCCCTTCGCGGCCTTCGCCCTGATGACGCTCTTCGTGGTGCAGTGGGGGTACGGCGCCTTCTTCGAGGCCAGGACGGGCGGCAGGACGCCGGGCAAGTCAGCCATGAAGATCCGCGTGGTCCGCTCGGACGGGCTGCCCCTGGACCTGCGCTCGGTGGCGATACGCAACCTGCTCAGGGGCGCTGACGGGCTGCCGGTCATGATCCTCCCCCTCCTGGGCGGTTTCGTGTCCATGGCCGATCCCCTGTCGCGCAGGCTGGGCGACCTGGTGGCCGGCACCGTGGTGGTCAAGGACGAGCGGCACTCCCTCGTACGGCCGGATCCCGCGGTCCGCGGTTTCAGCAGCCGCGCCGAGCCCATCATGCCGCCTCCCGGCAAGGCCCTGGACGAGACGGGTCTGTGGAAGCTCAGGCGCTTCCTCAATTCCAGCGACGCCCTCGCGCCCGCCCGGAGGGATGCGGTGGCCCTGGAGCTGGCGACCAAGCTCGCCTCCAGGCTGGGGACGGGTATCGAGGGCGAGCCCCTGGACTTCATCCTCGCGGTCTACCTGGGCCACGGACCGGTGGCCTCGGAGGAGTTCTGCCGCGAGCGGGGAGGCGCATGGTCCCAGCTGGAGGGGCTCCTGAGCGCTGCCCGAGAACAGGGCGGACGGGTCTCCCCGGCGTCGGCCAGGCGCTTCCTGGAGCTGTTCAGGAAGGCCTGCGGCGACCTGGCCGCCGCGCGTTCCCGCGGGCTGGCACCCGACGCGGTGGACTACCTGAACGCCCTCGTGGGGGAGGCCAGGTCGGTGGTCTACGTATCGGACGAGGGCTCCGGGAGCGGCCCCCTGTTCAGGGCCGCGCTCCGCGCCCCGGCCGCGGTCCGCAGGCGGCTGCCCTTCATCGCCGCCTCCTTCCTGCTCTTCGCCCTTCCCCTGGCCCTGTCCGGCATCGCCGCCCTGAACGGGCCCGGGCGGACCGCGGGCTGGACCGACATCCGGAGGCTGGAGCGGATGGCGGAGGACTACTCGAAGATCGGCTTCGACGGACGGAGCTTCCGGGAAGCCAGCGACATGGCCGCCTTCTACATATCCAACAACGTGGGCATCGTGCTGAGGACCCTGGCGGGCGGCGTGTTCATGGGCCTGGGCAGCGCGTTCTTCCTGGTGGAAAACGGCCTGTCCATCGGCGCCACCCTGGGCTACGTGAGCGCTCGCGGCCACGGGCAGGCCATCCTGAGATTCGTGACCGCTCACTCGGTGTTCGAGCTGGGCGGACTCATGCTGGCCGGCGCCGCCGGGCTGCTCATGGGCTGGAAGCTGCTGGTCTCCGGTCGGGGATCGAGGCTGGAGGCCGTGCGCTCGTCCATGGACGACTTCCTGCCCATGTCGGCGATGGCCGTCGGCCTGACGTTTTCCGCGGCATTCATAGAAGCCTGGCTGTCCCCCTCGGGAGCGAGCCAGGGCGCCAGGCTGGGCGTGGCCGCGGCCTGCGCGGCGTTCCTCGCGCTGTGGTACGCCGTCGCGCTGCGGCGGGACCGCGGGGTCCGGGCGTGAGCCGCCAGCCTCGCCGTGGCTCGGCCGCCGCGTCCGCGTTCATCGTGTTGCCGGTCCTGGCGGCCGCCCTCGCATCCTGCGCCGGTACCCGGGGAGCCGACGGCCCGCCCGGGGCGGACGCGGTGCGCAGCCTGGTGCTCGGCCGGCCGGACGCCGCGCCCCTGCGGGAGTCCGGTTCCGCGCCAGCGCTGCCTCCCTGGATCATCC
>JAKLIU010000330.1 GCA_022709445.1 Spirochaetota bacterium
GCAAGTCCTACGGCGAACGCAGGGTGGTGGACGAGCTGTCGCTGGTGCTGGAATCCGGTTCCAAGGTCGCCTTCGTGGGGCGCAACGGCGCGGGCAAGTCCACGCTCATGCGGCTGATAGCCGGCGTGGACCGCGAGCACGAGGGCATCATCAGGTGGGGCACGGGCATCACCGTGGGCTACTTCTCCCAGGACGTGGCGGACGCGCTGGACGAGTCCCTGACCGTGGAGCAGGAGGCCGAGGCCAGCTGCCCCACCCAGCTGCTGCCGGGCATCCGGAACCTGCTGGGCGCCTTCCTCTTCAGGGGCGACGACATCCACAAGCCGGTCCGCGTGCTCTCCGGCGGGGAGCGTTCCCGCCTGGCCCTGCTCAAGATGCTCCTTCACCCGGCCAATCTGCTGGTCCTGGACGAGCCGACCAACCACCTGGACCTGGATTCCAAGGACGTGCTCCTGGACGCGCTCAAGCGCTTTCCCGGCACCGTCATCTTCGTGTCTCACGACCGGTTTTTCATAGAGGGCCTGGCCGACCGGGTGCTGGAGCTGTCCTGCGGGACCAGCCCGGTGCTCTATCTGGGCGGCTACGAGTACTACCTGGGAAAGAAGGCGGGAGAAGGCGCGCGCTTCGACTGGGGCGTCACCTCCGGTGCCGCCTCCGGCATCGGCTCGGGGACGGCCGCGGGCGTCACCTCCGGTGTCGCCTCCGGCGCCGCCTCAGGCGCCGCATCGGCGACGGCCGGTCCGGATGGAACGGCAGCGTCGGCGGGGGACGCGAAGGCATCGCGCGAGCTGGACAAGAAGCGCAAAGCGGAACGCAAGCGCCTGCAGAAGCGGGAAGAGGAACTCCTCGCCCGGCTGGAAGCCCTGGACCGGGAAAAGGCAGCGGTCACGGAGGCCATGTCCGACCCGGCCAACTACTCCGACGGCGCCGCGATGAAGGCCCTGCAGGCCCGCATCGACGCGGCCGAGCACGAGATCGCCGGCCTGTCCGCCGAGTGGGAGGCCGTGGCCTCGGAACTGGAAGGCTACTCCGACCTGGCGGTCTGATCCACCGGTTTCCTGGCGTGCCTGAGCGCCTCGTAGGAACCGATGCGCTGGTCGTGCCCCATGATCCCCTCGATGCTCGCCTCGGCCATGATCCTGCCGCGCAGGGCCTCGTCGAAGGCGGCCCGGGTGGGGTTTGCCGGATGCACGGGGGCGTCCAGGGCGAACAGCCTGAACAGGTATCGCCGGAGGCCCTTGGGGGGACAGGGTCCGCCCCAGCCCAGCTCCAGGTAGTCGTTGATGCCCTGGACCGAACCGTCCTCGAGCCGCGGATAGGCCGGCTGGCCGGACAGGAGCCTGGTCTCGATGGCGGGTATGTTCCAGATCAGCCAGTGCGTCCAGGCCTTTCCGTCCCAGCCTTCGGGATCCTCGCACAGGAGCGCGAAGCGGGCCACGCCGAGCGGCGCTTCCTTCCACTGGAGCGTGGGCGAACGGTTCTCGTTGTCGTAGGCGCACTCCGAGGGGAGTTCCGCGCCATCCGCGAAGGCGGGGCTGAACAGGATCATGGTCGCTCCTTGCCCGGTCGGGGACCGGCGCCAGGGTGGAATCGGCACCCTATCGACCTGGCATCGATACGGATCGGGCCTATTCTAACACATCCTGTTCCATTGTCAACCAATACTCGACACGCCTCGCTTCAGGATGATTGCGCGAACACGCTTCATCCCCGGACCAGCCCTCATCCATCCAGGCTCGCGGCGACCGCGTCGTCCGCCGCCCGGGCCTGCCGTACCAGTCGCCGCACGTAGAGCCCTGCCCCGGCCAGCACCGCCAGCGAGAGCAGGGCCAAGGCCGATCCGGTGAACAGGAAGAAATCGTACATGCCGTGGATGAGCACCGCCTGCCGGAGCCCGCGCAGGGTCAGCCGCCTGGAACGCCCTGGGTCGCGCTCCCGCCTGGCGGCCCCCAGCCAGTAGCCCATCGCACCGGAGGCGAAGGCGTGCATGGGCACGGCGGTGAAGGCCCTGAGGACGAGGACCGACCGGTCGCCAAGACCGTAGAGCAGGTTCTCCGCGAAGGCGAAGCCCAGGCTGACGCAGACCGCGTACACGATGCCGTCCATCAGCTCGTCGAAGGCCGGATGGCGGAGCGCGAAGCGCTTGAGGAAGAACAGCTTGACGCCTTCCTCCACCATCGCCGCCGTGACGAAGGAAGTCCAGGCGATGCCCAGGATGCCCGGCAGGGCGCCGGCGGGCAGGTCCACGACCATCTCGATGGCCACGGCCGGCACGGCGGACAGGAAGCCCAGCAGCACGGACTTGCCCACCAGCCCGAGCGGTTCGGGCCGGGCCCGGTCCATGCGGTAGAACCAGACGACGAGGACCAGCGCGGGCAGGCCCGCCCCGGCCACCAGGGTGACGAGATCCAGCATGGGCCGAGTATAAACCGGAACGGTCCGTCGCGCGAACGCAATCCCGCCCGCGGCCGTTCGCCCGCGCTCCGGCGCTTGCCCCGCCGGCCGGCTCCGTACTACTCTTCAGGCAACGAACCCCAAGGAGCCATCATGGACCAGACATCCATAGCAGAAATCGCCACCACCGTCCGCTGCCTCTC
>JAKLIU010000331.1 GCA_022709445.1 Spirochaetota bacterium
GATTGCCTCGGTAGAGCTTGAACGGGTACGCCACGAACTCCTTCATGGCGCGCTTGCCTTCCATCATGCGTATTTCAAGTCCCATGCACTCCCCCATCGACGCGGCGCTCAGGCCTCGCGTTCCCAGTCAGCGATGAAACGCTCGTGAGCGTCTATGGTTCCCTGCATGACCAGGTCCTGCAGTTCGCCCCTGCCGCCCTGGTCGTTGCCGTCCTGGACGTACAGGTGCCGGAGTATACCACGGGCATCCTCCGGCGTGAATCCGGGATCTTCTTCCCGTCGTTTCCTGAGGCTTTCGAGGGCCGTGCCGAAGGCCCCGTCGTAGGCCGCCCGCTTCCACCCGGTAGATGACATGCCGCCTCCGCAACCATGGTCCGCCGCCATGGCGGGGACCGAAAAAAAGGCCGTCCCTGCGGACGGCCTTGCATGATGATGATGGCGACGGGGGGGGTCGAACCCTCGACACAGCGGATATGAGCCGCTTGCTCTGCCAGCTGAGCTACGTCGCCACGCTGATGCCCGGACTTTATACCGGATAAACCCGGCCCGTGTCAACCGACGGGTCGTTCCGTTCCGCTATCAGGGCAAGCCCGTCGAGGGCCAGGTCAGGCTGGAAGCCGAGCGCGTCCATCCCGGCGAGGATATCCCGGCCGATCTGGTCTCCCGAACCCAGGAGCGCCGCCGTACCGCCCAGCTCGACCCGCATGAGCTCCACCAAGCGGGACACGAGGCCGCCATAGCCCAGCACGATGCCTGAACGCACCGCCTGGACCGTGTTCCTGCCTATGGCGCGGTCGGGCGCTTCCAGGCGGACCTCGGGAAGCTGGACCGCGGAGGCCCTGAGCGCCGCCGCCGCCGCCGCCGGCCCGGGCGCTATGGCGGCGCCCAGGAGTTCGCCCCGCTCGTTCACCGCGATGGCCGTGAGCGCCGCGCCGAAGTCCACGGCCACGCAGGCGCCGCCGGCGAGGGTCCAGGCCGCGGCCGCCGCGCAGACCAGGTCGCTGCCCACCTCCGTCGGGTTGTCGGTCCGTATCTTCACCCCGGTGCGCACGCCCGGGCCGACCACCCTGGCCTCCAGGCCGAAGGCGAGGTCGACCGCCGCGGCCAGGGCCGGGGTGAGGGCGGGCACGACGCTCGAGATCCAGGCGGCCGTCACCCTGCCGGCATCGTCGCCGTCCGGCGCCGCGCCATCCGCCGAGGAGCAGGCCCTCGACGCTGCCGCCTCGAGGAGGAAGGCGTATTCGTCGGCGCTGCGGTCGGCGCCGAAGCGCATGATCGACAGCCAGCGCCCGCCTGCCCTGAAGCCGGCGTTCACCGCCCCGTTGCGCGCGTCGAGGGCCAGGAGCACCTACTTGCCCTCCGAGGCCAGCCTGGACTTGCCGGCGGCCCCGGCTATACCCTTCCAGGCGCTGACCACGGCTCCGGTGAAGACCGCCGCCACCCCGGCCTCCAGGAGGCCGTTGGACACGGCGACGCCCGCCAGGAACGTGAAGGTCGTGCTCGCTTCGATGCCGATCGCGGCGGCGAGCCTGGCGCCCTCCGCCAGTCCGAGCATGCCCAGCACCAGCACGGTGTTGGCGAAGCCCCCGACCGCACCGGCGATTCCGGCGGCCAGAGGGGTGGCCTTTCCCCTGAAGAGGCGGTAGACGCCCCAGGCCGCCAGGCCGATGAACAGACGTGGCAACACGGACACCAGGGGGTTGGTGAACAGCGGGTCCACCGGGGTGAGCGGGGCCACCGCCGCCTTGACCAGGCTGGTGACGCCGAAAATCAGCCCTACCACGGTGCCCGCGAGGGGACCTTCCAGCACGGCCGCTATGATCACGGGCACGTGCATGATGGTGAGGGACACCCCGCCGAACCAGGGCAGGTAGCCCAGCGGCGTGATGGCCATGATCACCGAGACCGCGCCCAGGGCGCCCGCGGTCACGATCTTCCGGACCGGTGTGCTTTCCATAGTACCTCCAGGCGCCGATTCCCGCCGGCCCTTCTGGGCTGCCGGTCGCGATCGGCGCGTATTTCGTGGCCGGGACCAGGCCCGGCCCGTCTTCACGGTTCCAGGAGCCTGCCGGCGACGAAGGCCGCGGCCATGAACAGGATGGCCAGGGCCTTGGCTGCCCTGTCGCCGGGGCCGGCGGCCGTCTCCACGTAGCGCGTCCTGCCCTCCGAGCGGTATCCCCTGGCCTCCATGGCCTCGGCCAGGGCCTCTGCGCGCTCCAGGGCGCGGACGGTCACCGGCACCACCAGCGGCAGGTAGGCCCTGGCCTTGGCGATGGGCCCCCCGCCCCGCCGGCCGAAATCCGCGCCCCGGGAGGCCTGGGCCTTGACCACCGACTCCAGTTCGCCCGCCAGGATGGGTATGAAGCGGAAGGCCACGGCTATGGCGAGGGCCAGTTCCCGGGCCGGGAAACCCACGCGGGCGAGCGGGGCGAACAGGTCCTCCACCCCCCTGGCCGTGTCGCCCTCGGTGATCACCGAGGTGAACGGTGCGGGCGGCGTGCTCGGCCGCCAGATCCAGCTCACCAGCGAAGACGACCAGACCAACCCCGAGGCCGGGCTGCGCGCCGCGCGCAAGCTGATCG
>JAKLIU010000332.1 GCA_022709445.1 Spirochaetota bacterium
CGGTCATCCCGGCCGTGCTGTCCCCCTCGCGCTTCCCCCTCATGTTCAAGCTCACGCCCATCGGCAAGGGCTACGCCCCGGCCCTGGAAACCGCGGAGTTCCGCCTGACCGTGCGGCCCATCATCGGGGACGAGGGCGGCATACGCATCTCCGCCAGCTTCGCGGAAGGCGGCCCGCGCTCCCCCCTGTCCGTCTTCGTGGACGACAAGCCCGTGGACGACCCTTCCGGCGTCATCCTGGCCCGCAAGGGGCTCAGGCTGATCCGGGTCAGCGCCGTCGGCTACCGCGAGGAGGTCCTGTCCCTGGACGTGGCGGCGGGCCGCGTGTCCCCGGTGAGCGTCAGCCTGGTGCCCGACGTCCCGCGCGTGTCCTTCCAGGCCCCCGCGGGCACCGTGATCACGGTGGACGGCCAGCTGGTCGATCCGGACCAGTTCTCCTCCCTGGCCGTTGACCCGGGAGAGCACGTGGTGGTCTGCCGCATCGGCGACTATTCCATGACCAGGAAGTTCGTGGCCGTGCGCGGCAAGGTCTACCAGGTGGTCCTGTCGGTGGACCTGGACATCAGCTCGACTCCCTGATCCCCAGGAACGGAGTGTCCCATGCTCAAGCTCGCATCTTGGAACGTCAACGGCATACGCTCGGCGGCCGGCAAGGGCCTCTTCCAGTGGATGGCCGCCGAATCCGCGGACGCCGTCTGCCTGCAGGAGACCAAGGCCGACCCGTCGCAGCTGGGGAAGGAATTCTTCGAGGCGCTCGACGGTGAAGGCCGGCCCTACGCCGCCCACTGGTCCAGCGCCAGGCGCCGAGGCTACTCGGGAGTGGCCATCTACACCCGCATCGAGCCCCGGTCCACGCGCCTCCTGGGCATCGACGAGTTCGACGACGAGGGCCGCTACCTGGAGGCCGACCTTGGGCCGGTCGCCCTCATATCGGCCTACTTCCCCAACTCCCAGGACGCGGGCGCCCGGCTGGACTACAAGCTGCGCTTCTGCGACGCCGTGCTGGCGCGCTGCGACGAGCTGGTCCGGCGGAAGCGGCACGTCGTACTGTGCGGCGACTACAACATCGCCCACCAGAGCATCGACCTGACCCATCCCAAGGCAAACGAGGGCAATCCGGGCTACCTGCCCGAGGAGCGCGCGTGGATGGGCAAGTTCCTGGGCGCCGGCTACGCCGACACCTTCCGCCGCCTCCACCCCGGGGAGGGCGGCCACTACAGCTGGTGGAGCTACCGCATGAAGGCGCGGGAGAAGGACGTGGGCTGGCGCCTGGACTACCACTGCGTCGACGAGGGACTGTTCGGCGCGGTCAGGAACGCGGAGATACGCAAGCACGTGACCGGCTCCGACCACTGTCCCGTGACCCTGGAACTGGAAACCTGACGGGCCGCGGCCGCCGCGGCGCACCGACTCAAGGAAGGCTCGCATGACCATCAAGTACAACGCCCCCACCACGCTCACCTTCACCTTCGTCTGCGGGGCTGTCCTGCTCCTGGACGCCCTGCTCCCGGGCCTGGTGGAGAACTGGTTCTCGGTGCCCGGCCGCGGCGGCTTCGACGCCGGCTCCTTCCGGGACTACCTCCGCCTGTTCACCCACGTCATGGGGCACGCGGACCTCAACCACTTCCTGTCCAACTTCTCCTTCATCCTGCTCCTGGGGCCCATCCTGGAAACCAACTACGGCTCCGGCGGGCTCCTCATCATGACCGCCATCACCGCCGTGGTCACCGGGCTGCTCAACATACTCATGTTCCCCACCGGGCTCATGGGCGCCAGCGGCATCGTGTTCATGATGATACTCCTGTCGTCCTTCACCAACTTCAACAAGGGCGAGGTGCCGCTCACCTTCATACTGGTGCTGGTGCTCTACCTGGGCCGCGAGGTGGTCAACGCATTCACCGCCAACAACATCTCGGAGTTCGGCCACATCATAGGCGGGCTCTGCGGCAGCATCTTCGGCTACCTCAAGCCGGCGAGGCGCTGACATGGCGGGCCCGATTGCGTTTCCCGAGCGGGCGGCGGCGGCCGCCGAGGCCAGGAGCTTCACCGCCTCCATGATCGACCGGCTGGGCCCCAGGCTCACCGGCGGCGCATCCTGCCTCGCCGCGGCCGACGGCCTGGCCGACGCGGCCCGGCCCCACGCCGACGCGGTCTACTCGGCGGACTTCCCGGTGCGGCCCATGGCCTTTTTGGGCTTCATCCGGATGATGCTGGTCCTCTACCTGGCCGCCCTGGCCGCGCTCCCGTTCCTGCCCTGGGTGGCCTTCGACCTGCTCCTCCTGGGCGCCGTCATCCTGGTCGGCCAGTTCTTCCTGTACAAGGAGATGATCGACCCGCTGTTCCGCAAGCGGACCGGCCGCAACGTCTGGGCCGTCCTGGAACCGAGCGGCCCGGCCGCCAGGCAGCTGATCGTCAGCGGCCACCACGACTCCGCCCGCATCTTCCGCTTCTACACCGACCGTCCCGAACTCTACGGCCGGAGGCTCTACGGCGGCATGGGCGCCTACGCGGTCTTCACGCTGGCGGCCATGGTCCTGGCCTTCATCGGCCCGGGCCGGCCGGTCCTGCTCGCGGCGTCCGTCC
>JAKLIU010000333.1 GCA_022709445.1 Spirochaetota bacterium
CGGACGGGTTGACCAGGTGGGGCAGCAGGCCGACGCCCAGGAACACCGAGCCTGGCCCCAGGATGCGCCTGCCCATGGTTCCCAGGCGCTTGCGCAGCTCGGTTTCGGACAGGAAGGCGCTGGCCACCCAGAGGCCGGCGGCCACCAGGCTCAGCCACAGCGCCGACCGGGACAGGGCAAAGCCCAGGTCCGCGATGCGCGCCGGCCCGATCATGGCTGAGGCTTGAACCTCCCCGGGCAGGGCCCGCGGGTTCTCCGTGGCCACGTACAGGTCCGGCAGCGAGTCGGCGGTTCTCCTGACCAGCTCCGCCATGGCCGATTGGGCATCCGCGGAACCGGCGATGGACAGGGCGGAAGGCCGTGTTCCCTCGGGCAGTGCCGCCTTGGGCAACAGTTTTTGCGGATCCGTTGCATTGAACAGGTACGCCTCCGCGGCGGCGTCGGCCCCGTCCTTGAGGGCCTGCTTGAACGGTGCCAGGTCCATGGCCAGGCTGGGCGTTCCTGAGGCGATGGAGGCGAAGGCCGCGTCGATGCCCCGGGTCAGGGTGTCCACCACGGTCCGGGTGGGGATGGCTGCCTGGGCAGCCTTGACCGCCGCCGGTCCCTCGAGCGTGTACCCGCCCGCCTGGAAGCTGTCCGGGGCCAGCCGGGACAGCTCGGGGGATTCCAGCACGGCCGCGAAGCGGGCATCCGTCACCAGGGCCTTGTAGGCGTCCGGCTTGGCGGCCCAGGAGCTCAGGGAGAGGGTCGCCATGCCGCCCAGCATGGCAGGCAGGACCACGAACAGGTAGAGCAGTGCGCCGAGGGGTTTCCTGGGATGGATCACAGACGGACCTCCGTGCCGGCGAGCGCCACGTTGGGCGCCGCCTTGGCCCCCCCGAAGGAGAGCGACTTGAATGGGTGGATGTCCATGGGGTTGGAATGCCAACCGGCGATGGACCCGGTATCGATCACGTTGAAAGCCAGGGAGTGGTACACCGGCATGACCACGGCGTCCCTGAGGAGCATGCCCTCAGCCTCGGACAAAAGGGCCATGCGTTCCGCGCCCTCCGCCAGCATGGAGCGCGCGATCAGCTCATCGTACTCCCGGCTCTTGTAGCCGCCGTCGTTGAGCCCGGAGTCCGCGGTCCACATGAGCAGGAAGGCGGCCGGGTCGGCGAAGTCGCCTATCCAGCCGGTGAACGACAGGTCGAAGCCCTTCTGCCGCATGGGCCTGAGCTGGCCATAGCCGCTCACCTCCACGCGTTCCACCTTGATGCCGTACGCGCCCCAGGCCTCTTCCATCACGCCTATGGCCTTGTCTATGACCGAACCAGCGTACACCACCACGCGTATCGCAGGCAGGCCCTTGCCCTCCGGGAATCCGGCGTCGGCGAGGAGAGCGAGGGCCTCCTTGGCGTTGGCGAGTCGTATGCCCTTGGGCGACTCGTAGCCGGCGAAGGGCAGGATGAGGGACGCGGTGGGCGAGTTGTAGTCCTCGTCGGTGCGGATCCTGTTCCAGGGCACCAGGAGGGCCAGGGCGCGGCGAACGCGGGGATCGCTCCAAGGCCGCCTGCCGGAATTCCAGAAGAAGTAGCCCGTGCCGAACATGGGGGCGTACTGGATGTCCTCGGGGATCAGGAGGGTGTCCAGGTCGACGCTGTCCGTCAGCCAGTTGATCTCGCCGTCGTTGTAGCGCCTGGAGCCCTCGGCGTCGTCCTTGAGGAAGACCGCCCTGATGCGCGGGATGGCCACGTTGGCCGCGTCCCAGTAGGTATCGGCCTTGGCCATGACCATCTCCCCGTCGTCCAGGGACAGGATGCGGTACGGCCCGTTGCCTATCACCTCATCGGAGGCCCAGGTCCGCTTGCCGCGGAGGCTCCGGTGGACCGGCACGAAGGCGCTGTGGCACAGGAGCCGGGTGAAGTACGCGGCGGGGGAGGAGAGCTCGACCACCAGGGTCCGGTCGTCCGGGGCCCGGAGGCCCACCGTGGACGGGGACCGGCCGGGCTTGGCGCGGAACTCCTTGGCTCCCTTGATGATGTCCAGGAACACCGCGTACTCGGCCTTGGTCTCCGGCGCCATCAGGTAGAGCCAGGACTCCACGAAGTCCCCCGCGGTGACCGGGCTGCCGTCCCACCAGCGCGCGTCCTCCCTGATGGTGAAGGTCCAGGTCCGGCCGTCCGCCGACTTGGCGTAGGACTCCGCCTGGGCCCGCACCGGGTCCAGGGACTGGGGGTCGTAGGTGAACAGGCCCTCGTAGATGGCGGTGAACATCTGCATCTCGTGGGCGTAGATGGACTTGTACGGGTTCAGTTCCAGCCGGTAGTCGCCCAGCCCTATGACGAACTCCTGGGGGGGCGGGGCCTCCGCCGGGTCGGGCTGGGCCTGGGCCGCGGCCTGGAGGCCGAGCGCGGCTGAGGCGGCCATGGCGATGAGGATGCGCGGTATCCGGTTCATGGGGACTCCTCGGTCTGTGCGGTCAGGCTTCTCTGATGCCGAGCCGCTTCATCTGCTCGACTTCCTCGCGCTGGGCGATGAATTCGTGGCGCTTCTGGTTCGCCTTGATGATG
>JAKLIU010000334.1 GCA_022709445.1 Spirochaetota bacterium
TCGATGCTGATCTATGCGCTGAACCACCTGCTCGGCTATGCCGACATGCCGATGTCTGAGCTGCGCGCCTTCCGCCAGCTGGGCAGCCGGACCGCCGGCCATCCGGAATACGGAGCCATCCCCGGCATCGAGACCACCACCGGCCCCCTGGGCCAGGGCCTGGCCAACGCCGTGGGCATGGCCATCGCGGAAACCATGCTGGCGGCGCGGTACAACGAGCCTGGCATGGAAATCATCGACCACCGCACCTGGTGCCTCGCCGGCGACGGCTGCCTGCAGGAAGGCGTGGCCGCCGAGGCCGTGTCCCTGGCCGGCCACCTGAAGCTCGGGAAGCTCACGGTCTTCTACGACGACAACCGCATCACCATCGACGGGGAGACCGGCCTGTCCTTCACCGAGGACGTGGGCGCGCGCTTCCAGGCCTGCGGCTGGCAGGTGCAGAAGGGCGACATGTACGACGCCGACGGCATCCGCGCCATGGTGGCCGCCGCCCGGGCGGAAACCGGCAAGCCCAGCCTGATCATGCTCAGGAGCGTGATCGGCAAGGGAGCGCCCACCATGCAGGGTTCGCACAAGGTGCACGGGGCCCCGCTGGGTCCCGAGGAGATAGCCAGGGCCCGGACGGCCATGGGCGTGCCCGCGGACAGGGACTTCCACGTTTCGCCGGCGGCCCTCGGGTTCTTCGCCGCCCGCAGGAAGGAACTGGCGGCCGCCCGGGCAGCCTGGGAGACCCGCTACGCCGCCTGGCGAGCCGCCTTCCCGGCCAAGGCCGCCGAGCTGGATGCCGCCTTCGCGGGCGCGCCTGTCGCTGCGCCCGCCTGGCCGGTATGGGCAGCGGGCGAATCCCTGGCCACCCGCGCGGCCTCCGGCAAGGCCCTGCTCGCCGCCGCCGCCGCATGGACCGGCCTGGTGGGCGGCTCGGCCGACCTGACCGGCCCCAACTCGACTCAGCTGGCCGGCGCGCCCTACTCCGCGGCGGCCCGCGACGGCCGCATGATCCACTTCGGCATACGCGAGCACGCGATGGCCGCCGCCTGCAACGGCATCGCCCTGCACGGCGGGCTCACGCCCTTCTGCGCCACCTTCCTGGTCTTCGCCGACTACCTGCGCCCCGCCCTGCGGCTCTCCGCCCTCATGGGCCTGCCGGTGGTCTACGTGCTGACCCACGACTCGGTCTTCGTGGGCGAGGACGGCCCCACGCACCAGCCCATCGAGCAGCTGGCGGCCCTCAGGGCCATACCCAACGTGCTGGTCCTGCGCCCGGCCGACGCGGAGGAAACCGTCGAGGCCTGGGCCATGGCCATGGCCAACCGGCGCGGCCCGACCGTGCTGGCGCTCTCCCGCCAGAACCTGCCGGTGCTGGCCAAGGCCGATCCCGACTGGAGGGAGACGGTCCGCACGGGAGCGTACGTGGTGCGCAACACCAGGGACGAGCCGGACGCGGTGATCCTCGCTTCCGGCAGCGAGGTGGAGCTTGCCGTCAAGGCGGCCGGCATGGTCGCGGGCAAGAGCGTCCGCGTGGTGTCCGTGCTCTCCAGGGAGCTGTTCCTGGCCCAGCCCGCCCCCCTCCGGGACGCCATGGTGCCGCCCAAGGCGCGCGTCATCGGCTGCGAGGCCGGCCGCGCGGTCGGCTGGGAAGGCCTGGTCGACGCCTTCGTGGGCATCGAGCGCTTCGGCGAGTCGGCTCCCGGGGCGACCGTGGCCGCCCACCTGGGACTCACCCCCGAGGCCCTGGCGGCCGCCGTCTCCGCATCCTGAGCCGCGGACGCAAAAAGAACGGCGGCCCCGCGAGGGGCCGCCGTTTTCTTTCACTGAAGCGAAGGAAACCTTACCACCAGCCGAACGCGGTGCCGCAGCGGGTGAGGTACCACACCATCACGATCGCCACGATGATCGCGTAGGTGAAGAACCAGGTGGCGAGGGCCTCGCCGCCCTGCCTGGCCAGGATCGCGTTGAAGATGGAGCCGGCGAGGCAGACGATGAAGCCGACCAGCGCGAGCACGCCGTAGAGTGTGTTGGGCTGGGCCAGCGCGTCGATGCTGAACACGAATGAGAACGCGAAAATGAAGATGAAGAGCGTGAAGTTTACGAGTCCGTTCCTTGTATCCATACTGTGCGGCTCCTTTTCCGTATCGGGCGGTATCGGAAAGTAGTATAATCCGTGTATCGGGAATTGTCCATCGAAGACGGATCGGAGGCCGGCATGAAGCGCGCGTGCGTCCTGCTCGCGGACGGTTGCGAGGAAGTGGAAGCCATCACCCCCGTCGACTACCTGAGGAGGGCCGGCGTCGAGACGGTGACCGCCGGGCTCGGGTCCCGGGACATCGTGGGCGCGCACGGCATAGCCATGGCGGCCGACTGCGTGCTGGAGGACCGGGACGACGAGGATTACGATTGCGTGGTGGTGCCGGGCGGGAACAGGGGCGCGCAGGCCCTGGCGGCCAGTCCCGTGGCGGTGGCGTTCATCCGGAGGCATGCCGCCGAGGGAGCGCTGGTGGCGGCCATCTGCGCCGCCCCGGCCCTGG
>JAKLIU010000335.1 GCA_022709445.1 Spirochaetota bacterium
CGACATGGCCGAATTCTTCGAGACCGACGACATAGTCAAGGGTTACGACCGCGCCATCGTGGGACGCATCTTCCGTTACGTGGCTCCCTACAAGGGCCTGCTCGCGGCCGCTGCCCTGGCGCTGGCCCTGACCACCGCCGGGGAGCTGGTGCTGCCGGTGCTGGTGCAGCGTACCGTGGACGACGCGCTCATGCCGTCCTGGGCCCTCCTGGACGCCGCGGCCCTGGGCGACCCGCGCCTGGAAGGCTTTGAGCCGGGCGAGGGCTCCCGGGCCGCCGGCCGCGTTTTCCTGCGCACGACGGAATTGGCCGCGATCGGCAAGGCCGGGCGGGCCTCCCTGGAGGCGGTGGGACTGCTGTCCGCCGGGCCCTACTACCGCACGCGCTGGACCTCCGGCGCGGAAGCCTTGCCCGCCTCAGTCCGCGCGGCCTTGGCCCCGCCCGGTACCGAAGGCAGGGGAGCGGTCCTGGTCGGGCCGGTGCTGGCCGACGGCTGGTTCATCGCTCCGGAGGCCTGGGTGTTGGCCCTGGACCCGGCCGACTCGGCGATCCTGCGCGCCGGCGATCGGGCGACGGTAGCCCGGAACGGGGCCTGGTTCCTGGCCCTCCTGGCCACCGTGCTCCTGGCCAGCTTCGCCCAGGCCTGGACCTCCAGCCTGGTGGGGCAGCGGGTGATGAAGGACCTTCGCATGGACCTGTTCCGGAAGACCACCGGACAGTCCCTGGCCTTCCTCTCCAGGCAGCCGGTAGGGCGCCTGGTCACGCGCCTCAGTTCCGACGTGGAGACCATCAACGAGTTCTTCACCAGCGTGGTGGTTTCCTTCATCAAGGATTTCAGCGTCATGGCGGGCGTGCTGGCGGTGCTCTTCGCCATGAGCCCGCGCCTGGCCCTGGTCGCCGTGCTCTCCCTGCCCCCGGTGCTGGTCGTCACCTCCGTCTCGCGCCGCAAGGCCCGGGACGCCTTCAGGCGCCAGCGCACCTGGCTGTCCCGGGTGAACGCCTACATCGCAGAACACCTGGCGGGCGTGTCCGTGGTCAAGCTCTTCGGCCGCGAGCGGGCCTGCGCCGAGGCCTTCGACGGGCGCAACGGCGAGCTGATGAAGGCCAACCTGGGCGAGATGTACGTCTACGCCACCTTCAGGCCCCTGATAGAGTTCTTCTCCGCCACCAGCACGGCCATCGTGCTCTGGTACGGCGCGGGGCTCCACGACGGGGGCCTCATATCGCTGGGGACCCTGATCGCCTTCGTCAACCTGGTGCGCATGTTCTACTCGCCCCTGCAGGACATATCCGAAAAGTACACCATCCTGCAGAGCGCAATGGCCGGGGGTGAGCGCGTGTTCAAGCTCCTGGACGCCGACGAACGCGTGCCGGACGAGCCGAAGCGCGCTCTCCCATCGCCGCTGCGCGGCCGCGTGGAATTCGACCATGTGTGGTTCGCATACAAGGAAGGCGACTGGGTGATCAGGGACCTGTCCTTCACGGTGGAGCCCGGCCACACCGTCGCCATCGTCGGGTACACCGGGGCCGGAAAATCCACGGTGGGCTCCCTGATCACCAGGCTCTGGGACGTGCAGAAGGGCGAGATCAGGCTGGACGGCGTGCCCGTGCGCGAACTGCCGCTCAAGGCGCTCAGGAGCTCGGTGCGGCCGGTCATGCAGGACGTCTTCCTGTTCTCCGGCACGGTCGCCGAGAACATAGACCTGGGCCTGGGCCTGCCCCGCGAGTCGATCGAGGCCGCGGCCCGGGCGGTCAGGGCCGATTCCTTCATCCAGGCCCTGCCGGGGGGCTACGACGCGAAACTGGGGGAGGGCGCCTCGACCCTGTCTTCCGGCCAGCGGCAGCTCCTGTCCTTCGCGCGGGTGGTGGCCCACGACCCGGCCATAGTCATGCTTGACGAGGCGACCAGCTCGGTGGACACTGAGACCGAGGCCCTGGTGCAGGCGGGCCTGTCGGAACTGATGAAGGGGCGGACCACGGTGGCCATCGCGCACCGGCTGTCCACCATCAGGCACGCGGACACCATCCTGGTGCTCTCGGAAGGCCGGCTCGCCGAATCGGGCGACCACGATTCCCTCGTCGCCAAGCGCGGGATATACTACAATCTCTACAGATTGCAATACGAGCGGGAGGCCGGGACCACGACATGATGAACGACCCCGATTTCGAGATCCTGGCGCTGGTGGATCCGTCCCTGGCGGAGTCCGTCCGCCTCGCGGCCGGCGGCATCGACGGCTGCACCCTGCGCTTGGGCAACGGCGAGAGCTCCCTCGACCCCCAGACCCTGTCCACCCGCGTGGACCTGGTGCTCCTGGACCCGGACGCCGTCCCGGTCAACGCCGCCGAGGGCATCTCCCTGGTGAAGGCGGCCAGCCCATCCTGCGAGATCGTCCTCCTCCTGGGCGACCAGGACATCACCGTGGACGTGGAGCTGATGAAGATAGGCGCCTACGGGGCCATACCCAAGCCCCCGTCCCAGGAGGACCTGTCCCGGCTCATACGCGGCCTCATGGAGAAGAACGA
>JAKLIU010000336.1 GCA_022709445.1 Spirochaetota bacterium
TCAAGCGGCCAATCAGCCTGCCACGGGATGGCGGTGACAATGCCGAGTATGGCCGGCCGGGTTCCATCCGGACATGGATGATCCAGATCGGGAAAGCAGGCGGCCGTGACGAAGAGCGGTCTGGCCTCCTTGGGGCGTTGCGGAAGAGTCGAGCCGTTTATGACTGGCGCTCCGCTGACGTTCGTTAACTGTTGAACCATGGCCGCACTCTGGGACGACAGCCGCCAGCCGGCGAACTTGGAGGTCTCTGCCACGTTGAAGTACCAGGCATCCACTGGGATGCCGCCTTTGAAGGTGAGTCGCGTCCCCGCGGTGAATGCGCCACTGCCGTATCCCCAGGCGAACTCCGGAGGGCCCAACAGCATGATCGCGCGGCCAAGAGTGTTGTTCCAGGGCTGTTTGAACCGCTCCGGGTTCTCCGGAGAGCTCATTCCGTGAGTGCAGCCGCCGTTTCGAGGGCCTCCTGAGCCCGGTAGTATGCCTCCTCATACTCGGCCGGGGGTAGATCTCCGATCGGGCCCATCAGTCGTCGATGGTTGTACCAGGCGACCCATTCCAGGGTCGCGAACTCGACGTCCTCCAGCTGGCGCCATGGTCCCCGGCGCCGAATGACCTCCGTCTTGAAGAGACCGATGACCGACTCGGCCAGGGCGTTGTCGTAGCTGTCGCCCCGGCTGCCGACGGAAGGCTCGATCCCGGCCTCGGCCAGACGCTCGGTGTAGCGAATCGACAGGTACTGCACGCCGCGATCGCTGTGGTGGATCAGTTCGTCGGCTTCGTCCCGCGGCCGATCCGAGATGGCCTGTTCGAGCGCGTCCAGGGCCAGGTCGCTCCGCAGCGAGCTCGAGACACACCAGCCCACGATCCGCCGGGCGAAGAGGTCGATCACGAAGGCCACGTAGACGAACCCGCGCCAGGTCGCCACGTAGGTCAGGTCCGCCACCCAGACCTGATTCGGGCGGGTGGCCACGAAGTTGCGCTCCAGCAGGTCGCTGGGGCGACCCAGGACCTCTTCCGGGATCGTGGTGCGGAACTTCCGTCCGCGAACCGCGCCCCGCAGGCCCAGCTCGGCCATCAAGCGCCGGACGGTGCACCGGGCCACGGTGAGGCCCTCGCGCTTCAGTTGCTTCCAGACCTTCCGCACGCCGTACACGCAGAAGTTCTCCCGCCAGACCCGGCCGATCTCCCCCTTCAGCTCGTCGTCCCGGCGCGCTCGCGCCGGCCGCCGATCCGGCTGGGCCTCTCGAGCCTTCGCCTCGTAGTAGGTCGACGGAGCGATCGGCAGCACGGCGCAGATCGGCTCGACTCCGTACGCCTCCCGGTGGGCGTCCACAAACGCCACGGTCACTTCGATCGGCGGTCGAGCTCCGCCTGGGCGAAATAGGCTGAGGCCTTCCGGAGAATCTCGTTCGCCCGCCGCAGCTCGAAGTTCTCCCGCTCCAGCTGCTTCAGACGCGCCCGCTCCTCCGTGGTCAGCCCGGGTCGTTGCCCGGCATCACGCTCGGCCTGCCGCACCCACTTCCGGAGTACCTCGGCCGAACATCCGATCTTCTCCGCGATCGAAACGATCGTCGCCCACTGCGAGTCGTATCGCTCCTCGTGCTCCAGCACCATCCGCACGGCCCGTTCCCGGACCTCCTTCGAGTACTTGCTTGGTCTTCCCATAGCTCCATCCTCTCAACAAATGGAGCCTCCGGGAATCCCGGAACGGTTCAATCCCCAGAACCCGCAGATCGTGGGCAGCGTGGACACACCGGGTCTTGCCCGCGATGTGGCGCTCTCCGGCAACCTCGCCTGCGTGACGGATGAAACGTCCGGCCTGCAGATGATCGACTTTGCGGTTCCCGAGAACCCCCGGATCCTGGGGAGCGTGGACACGCCCGGCAACGCCTGGGGAGTCGCCCTCTCGGGCGAGCACGCCTTCGTCGGGGACGGCTCCTCCGGTCTCCTGACCATCGACATCACGAATCCCCAGCACCCGCAGGTCGCGGGCCGGGTGGACACGCCGGGTTCCGCGGCGGGCGTGGCCATCTCGGGTACCCTGGCCTACGTTGCCGACGCGACCTCCGGTCTGCAGGTCGTCGACGTCGCGGCTCCCGAGAGGCCGCGCATCATCGGCAGCGTCGACACTCCTGGTCTGGCCATTGAAGTGGCGGTGTCGGGCACGTACGCCTACGTGGCGGACGCCGGTTCGGGTCTTCGGGTCATCGACATCGAAGATCCGCAGCACCCGCACGTAGTGGGCAGCCTGGACACGCCCGGGTTCTTCGGCAGCGTCGCCGTCTCGGGTCTCCACGCCTACGTCGCGGATCGAGAGGGCGATGGACTGCAGGTGATCGACATCGCGAGCCCCTCGAATCCCCGCCTCGTGGGAAGCCTGTACACGCCGGGCATTGCCACCGAGGTTGCCGTCTCCGGCGATTTTGCGTACATGGCGAGCTACGAGTGCGGCATCCAGGTGATCGACATTACGAACCCGGAGGCTCCTCGGATGGTGGGCGGGATGGACGCGCCCGGAACT
>JAKLIU010000337.1 GCA_022709445.1 Spirochaetota bacterium
CGTGCGCGAATTGCTGGCCGAGCTTGCGCTGTTCGGGGAAGACCTCGCAGGCGATACCCAGCCCGCGCAGGACGGCCGCTGCCGCCTGGTACTCGGGCATGAGCGCGTCCTCCACGTCCGCCACCAGGACCCGGATGGCGCCGGGGGCGGAAGCCCGGCGGCCGATGGCCTCCAGGGCGGCCAGGAGCCGGTCCAGGCCCACCGAGGCGCCGACGCCGGGAATCCGCAGCTTGGTATAGAGCGAGGCCAGGTCGTTGTACCTGCCGCCGGAGCACACGGAACCGATCTCCGGCATGGCGTCCAGGAAGGTCTCGAAGACCACGCCGGTGTAGTAGTCCAGGCCGCGCGTGATGCTCGGGGCCAGCACCAGCGAGTCCGCCAGCCCGCACGCGACGGCCATGTCCCGGATGGCGGACAGCCGTTCCGAATCGGGGTTGGGGCCGCCGGCCAGGCGCGTGATGCGTTCCAGCGTCGGTTCGAAGCCCTCGTCGCCGCGTATGTACTCGAGTATCTCCCCGGCCGCCGCGTCGCCCGCCAGGGCCGCGAGCAGCTTGCCGGTCTCTTCCCGGCCGATCTTGCGGAGCTTGTCCACCACGCGGAGGATCTCCACGGATTTATCGGCCACGCCCAGCCGGGACAGGAAGCGGTTGAACACGCCCCGGTGGTTCAGGTGCACCTTGGAGTCGGCCGCGCCCAGGGCCGCCATTGACGAGCAGATGACCGCCAGGATCTCGAAATCGGCGGCCGCGCTGTCCACGCCCACCTGGTCGAAGTCGCACTGCATGAACTCGCGGTAGCGCCCGCGCTGGGTGTTCTCGCCGCGCCACACCTTGGCCATGTGGTAGCGCTTGAAGGGCAGGTAGAGCTCCCCGGCGTGCTCCGCCATGAAGCGGGCAAAGGGCACGGTCAGGTCGAAGCGCATGGCCACGTCCCGGTCCCCGTTGTCCTTGAAGCGGTATACCTGCTTCTCCGTCTCGCCGCCGGCCTTCCCGAGGAGGATCTCGGCGTACTCCAGCACCGGGGTGTCGATGGGCACGTAGCCGAAACCGGCGAAGGTGGTGGCAAGCGAGTCCATGAGTGCGGCCCGCTCCATCTCGGCCCCGGGGAGCATGTCCCTGAAACCCTTGAGGACGCGGGGCTGTATGATGTCGTTCATCTGTTTCTCCATGGCATGCGGCGGATTATGGCCGAAGCGCGGCCATGTTGGCAAGCTCGGGCCAATTTCCTTGACACGCGCCGCTTTCCGTGTCGATTATTGCCCCATGCTTTTCGTCATCGACGCAGGGAACACGAACATAGTCGGGGGCGCCTACGAGAACGGCCGCCTCCTGGAAACGCTCCGCATACGCACCGTCGCCGGCAAGACCGAGGACGAGTACGGCGTGGTCGTCAGGGCCATACTCCAGGACCGAGGGATAGACCCGAAGCGGATCGACCGGGTCATCATCAGCTCGGTGGTGCCCCAGCTCACCTCGTCCATGGGCAAGATGGCCGCCCACCTCTTCGGCGTCAGCCCGGTGATGGTCAACCCGGGCATATACGGAAGGCTGCCGGTCAAGGTCATCGCGGCGGACGAGATAGGCTCGGACCTGGTGGCCGACGCCCTGGCCGCCTGGACCCGCTTCAAGGGCGCCTGCCTGGTGGTGGACTTCGGGACGGCCCTCACCTTCACGGCAGTGGACGGGACGGGCACCATCGTGGGCGTCTCCATTGCCCCGGGCCTGGGCACGGCGGCCGGCTCGCTCGCCAGCGCCACCGCCCAGCTCCCCTCGGTGCCCCTGGAGGCGCCGCCGTCGGCCATGGGCAAGAACACCGTCCAGGCCATACAGGCCGGCGTGGTGCTGGGCTACACGGGCCTGGTGGAGTACCTGGTGCGGAAGATCAAGGAAGAACTGGGCGGGGCCAAGGTGGTGGCCACCGGGGGGCTCTGCAGGGTGCTCATGGGCCTGACCGACGCCTTCGACGCGGTCGAGCCCGACCTGACCCTGGACGGCCTGGCCCTGATGGAACGCTGGCTATACTGAGCCGTCGCCCCTGAGCAGCTCGGAGAGCTCGTCCCCGGACACCAGTTCCTCAGCCGGGCTCCCGTCGTGCAGGACGGCGTGCAGCTCGTCGCGCAGCCCGTCCGCCGTGGAACGGTAGCTCCGGAACATGCGTTCCAGCTCGTCCGCGGAACCCCGGATGGCCGGGTAGACGGGGGAATCCGGCCTGAGCATGGCCGAGAGCGCCTCGGCCATGGTGGAAGCGGTTCTGGCCAGGAGCCGCAGGTACTCGGCGCGTTCCACCAGGTGGGCGTTGGCGGTCACCAGGTCCTGGATCTTCCGGAACGACGCGTCGGCGGCCCCGAGGAGGGCGGGAATGCTTCCCCCGATCACGTCGGGGTCGGGCTCCAGGCGGGACAGGTCCAGGGCGAACCGGGCCAGGCCGTCGATGAATGCCCGCTCGGGCCCCTCGATCATCACCCGGGCGAGGGGCTCCGTGCCGGAATAGCGGAGGAGGACGCGGCCATCCCCGCCCAGG
>JAKLIU010000338.1 GCA_022709445.1 Spirochaetota bacterium
TTCTACGCCGTTTTCGACTTCGCGACCATGACCTGCCGCTACTGCAACGCGGGCCACCCGCCCCAGATCCTGGCCCACGCGGACGGGAGCTTCGCGGAGCTCGCGCCAACCAACCCCATCATCGGCATGATGGACCAGTTCGATTTCCACGACGACGAGCTACCCTTCCGCTACGGCGACGTGCTCTGCTTCTACACGGACGGCGTGATCGAGGCCCGCGATTCCTCCGACGCCCTCTTCGGCACGGAAGGCATCAAGCGCAGCATCGCGTCCGCCATGAGCGAGTCCCTGGACGGCATGGCCGACGGCCTGATCACCGACCTCATCCAGTTCATGAAGGATCCCTACTTCGAGGACGACATCACCATCCTGTTCGGGCAGGTCATAGGCAGCCTCTGAGCCGCGCCGCCCGCGCGCGCGGGCGAGTGCTCAGGCGAGCGGCCGGGCTTCCTTCCAGGCGGCCAGCCGGCCCAGGAGCCGTTCCGCCAGCCCGAAGGCCTCCTCCGTGTACAGGGAGGGAAGGTCCCCGGGACCGTGAAGGGTCTTCCAGGTGCGCGGCCTCCTGCCGCCCGGCCGGGCCAGTGACGCCCAGGCGGGCATGTTCCCGAAGCCGGGTTCCGGCTCGAGCAGGGCCGCCTCGTCGCGCGGCAGGACGGACAGGGCCAGGGCCGGGATGCCCGCAAGCAGGTATCCCAGGTCCTCCCCGAAGGGGATGCGCGCCCTGCACAGCCTGGCCCGCCCGGCCATCAGCCTGGAGACGCCCCCGGCCATGGACTCCACCTCCGACAGCAGCCCGGCCGGCACCCGCCCGTCACCGCCCAGGCCCTCCGATGCCCGGGACAGCACCAGGGTGTCCCCGCAGCCGGTCACGTCCAGGGGAAAGGCCCAGGGCACGCCGAATCCCAGGCCGGCCATGGCCTTGCCCAGGAAGTAGGAACCCTGGCCCGCCGGGTCGCCGCCGGAGAGCTCCTCGCGGTCCGTGAAGACGTAGACGGTGTTGAAGGAATCCGGCCCGGCGGAGAGGAACTTCCAGATCTGGAGGCAGGCGGCCGAGTTGTCCAGGGCTCCCGGCGTGCCGGGAACGCGGTCGTAGTGCGCGCTGACCGCCTTGACCCGGTAGCGCTGGTCGAAGCCCTCCCGCCTCGGGGCGACCACGATGAAGCGCCCTCCCGCCAGTTCCACCGGGCGGGGCTCCACCCCGACGCCGGCCAGCGCGTCCATCAGCAGCCCGAAACGGTCGGCGTCCGGTTCGAGGAAGCGGTGGAACCAGGCGGGGAGGTCCATGCGCCGTCCCGGGCCTAGTCGCGTTTGCCGGCCGCCGGCAGGGCGGCGAAGGATTGCCGTATCACCAGCTCCCAGGGCAGGACGATCCGCTCCGGCGCGCCGCCGTTGAGCATGGACAGGAGGACCCTGCCCGCCTCGTAGCCCTTCTTGAAGCCCGGCTGGCGAACCGTGGTCAGGCCCGGCCGGACCAGGGCGGACATCTCCACCCCGTCGAAGGCGACGATGCTCAGGTCCGACGGGATGGACAGGCCGTGGGCCGCGCAGTGCTGGTAGAAGCCGAAGGCCACGATATCGGCCATGGCGACGACGGCGGTGACGCGGTCCCCGCCCTGCCGGGGAGCCAGCACGCGCTCGGCCGCTTCCCGTCCGCCCGCCATGGAACAGGCCGCGGTGTAGGTCAGGATGCCCGGAGAATCCATGTGCAGCCCCGACTCGGCCAGGGCGCGGGCGAAGCCGGCTATGCGCCTGTCGCGCGCAAGCGAGGACCGCTCGCCCGGCTCGTTGTAGGTCTCCGTCTCCAGCTCCACCACGGCGATCCGTCGGTGGCCCCCGGCGAGCACGTGGCGCATCAGGCCGTACGCGGCCGCCTCGTCGTCTATGCCCACGTTGGAGATCTCCGTGCCGTGGTTGCCGTCTATGGTGACCAGGGGGATGTGGCGTTTCCTGAACAGGTCGACGATGGAGTGGTCCGGGCCCACGCCGATGGCCAGGAGGGCGTCGACCAGGGCCCGCCTGGCCGCGTCGACCAGCCGTCCCCTGAGGGGCGGCACGATGAGCAGGGAAAAATCCCGTTCCAGGCAGGCCGCCCCGATGCCCTGCAGGAGCTCGGTCAGGTAGGGGTTGCAGAGGGCCTCGTGCATGGGCTGGGGCAGGAGGAGCCCGATGGAGCCGATGCTCTTGGTGGTCAGGGTCCTGGCCACCGGATCGGGGACGTAGCCCAGCTCGGCCGCGATGGCCATGACCCGGGCGCAGGTCTCCTTGGAGATCTTGTCCGGGTCGTTGAACGCGAACGAAACCGTGGTCTTTGAAACCCCGGCGCGCTCGGCGATGTCCTTGATGGTGATGCGCATGGCTGCTCCCGGTGCGCCGCCGGCGGCGCGACGGGATCATAGTACGCTCGCCCGCCGGAAAAGTAAACCGGATAACTAAACCGATTTAGCGAACCGCCGACCGGCCCGCGGGAGCGGAGCTTCAGCCGGAAACCACCCGGTCCTTGCCCAGGCGCTTGG
>JAKLIU010000339.1 GCA_022709445.1 Spirochaetota bacterium
TCAGGAGCCCGAACTGGAGCGGGGTGATGCCGTTGCCGTCCACCACCCAGACCACCACGAAGGCGTAGGGGATCTGCTCCGCGAAGCGTATGAGTATGTCGCTGGCCAGGAGGTTCCGCAGGGCCGGGCTGAAGAGCCCGCGCAGTCCGACGCGCCTTCCCGCCTCTTCCCTGGCGGCCGGCGGGTCGTCCGCCATGAAGCGCCGGACCATCAGCAGGGCCACGAAACCCATCAGCAGCGCGGCCCCGAAGGCCACGCGCAGGCCGTCCACGCGGCCGTACGCGGCGATGAGCGCGCCTCCCACCACGGGTCCCAGGGCCATGGGTATGCGGCGGAAGAACGAGTGCAGGGAGACGCCGTAGCTGCGCTTTTCCCTGGGCACGGCCGCGGACACCAGGCTCATGATGGCGGGCAGGGACACGGCCGTCCACGAAATGAAGAAGACCGACCCGACCAGCACCGCCTGCCAGGCCGGCACCAGGATCACCACCAGGTAGCCCAGCATGGCGACGGCGGTGAAGAGCTGCAGCGACTTCTTGTGGCCCAGCCTGTCGGCCAGCCAGCCGCCGGGGAATGAGTACAGCGCGGAGAGCATGTTGTCCATGGAGTTGAGCAGTCCCACGGCCCAGGCGCCGCCGCCCAGGGCCAGGATGTACAGGGGCAGGAAGCGCTCGGCCATCTTCTCGCCCATGCCCACCAGTATCACCAGGGCCAGCATGGAGACCATGCTCCCGTTGAGGGCGCGGCCCGGGCGGGCGCCGCCTTCAGTTGTTCCCATTGTCGGCATCCACCTTTCGCGGTTCGTACTGTTCCACGAATTCCTGGGCGTTGTTCGCGCAGGGCGGCAGGAGCCAGGCCGCCTCCAGCGGGAGGGGAGACTCCGTCTCGCGGAAATCCTTGTCGTAGTCGAAGATGGAACAGCGCCTGCCCAGTGGCTTGCCGACGTCCACGGCGAGCGCGAGCCTGAACGACCACTCCCAGGTCTTGATCACGTGCAGGCGGTCGGCCTCCTCGTCCAGGGCGCAGAGGTATACCAGGAAGCGCTGCTCCCGGATCATCCCGCGCAGGGGGGCCGTCTCGCGAATCCCGCCGTCCGTGAAGGTGTAGCGCCAGGTGATGGTGGACGACGGATTGTCGGAGAACCACAGGTGCATGACCCCGCGCCCCCGCTCCCAGCCGTCCGGGCCGGAGTACCAGGGGTACTCGGAGTCGTCGCTGTCGTTCACCGGCAGGATGGGCTGCTTCCATTCCGTGCGCCCGATACCGTAGTCCATTCGGCTTGAGGACTCGGCCAGCACCTGCACGAAGCCCACCTTCCAGCGGGAGGTCACGGACTCGTCCCTGGATACCAGCCGGCCGTTGCCCCGGGCCGTGGGCATCTGGACGTAGAGCACGTCCCGCCGTTCTTCTATGGTTGGGTCCCGGTCCAGGATGCGCATGCCGCCGGACTCGATGGTGAAGTAGTCCAGCCCGTCGTACAGGATCTCGGTGTCCTCGCCCAGGGCCGCGGCGACGGCGGGGGAGAGGACCAGGGCCAGCGCCAGCGCGGCGAGGCGGACGGTGCGGTTCGTTTCTGTCGTGCGTGGATGGTTCATGGCGAAAGGGAATATACTACGCGGCCGGGGTGTTTTTCGAGCCGTCCGCGCCGTTTCCCCCGGATGCCCGGCTCAGCCGTGCGGATGCCGGTGGTGCAGGTCGGATACGTGGACGTGGCCATGGTCCAGCTCTCCGTGCCCGTGGACGTGGCTGTGGCCCAGGATCCGGGCGGCGAACGGCAGGGCGGGTCCCGGATGGTCGTGCAGGTGGTGGCCCTCGCCGTGACGGTGCCAGTGGGTGTGCTCCGTCGCCGGGTGCAGGTGCCGGTGCGCGTGGCGTTCCCCGGCCAGCAGGGCGTACGCGGCCGCCATGATCCCCAGGGAGGCGAACTGGACCGGCGAGACGCTCTCCCCCAGCGCCAGGGCCGCGAGGGCCAGGCCGAACAGGGGAGAGGACGAGAAGAAGAGCTGGGCCCTGGTGGCCCCCAGGCCCTGGGCGGCCGAGATGTACAGCACGATGCTCAGGCCGTAGCTGAGCGCGCCCAGGCCGAGGGCTCCCGCGGCCACGGGAAGGCTCGCCTCGAAACGGCCGGCCAGGAGGCAGCCGGCGGCCAGGTTGACGCTTCCGGCCACGATGCCCTTCATGAAGGTGCTCTCGGTGGGCGTGAGCCCGTCGATGAGCGCCGTGCAGTGGTTGTCCAGGCCCCAGGCCAGGCAGGCGCCGGCCACCAGGAGCCCGGCCGCGATGCCCGCCGAGCCTCCCTCGGCGGATAGCATGACGGAGGCAAGGAGTATGCCGCCGGCGGCCAGGCCCGAGCGGGCCGTCATGCGGTCCCTGAAGAACAGGTGACCCAGCAGGGCCGTGGCCACCAGCTCCAGGTTGAGCCAGAGTGACACCGATCCCGACTTGGCCAGGCGCAGGCCGAAGAGGAGCAGCACCGGACCGG
>JAKLIU010000034.1 GCA_022709445.1 Spirochaetota bacterium
CGTTCTCGTCGGCCAGCACGCGCAGGAGCCCTCGTATGGATTCCTCGTTCATGCGCGACACCTTGTCCATCGCGCGTTCCAGGAACTTCCTCACGGGGACGGCTCCTCCATGGCCGCGGCCAGGCGTTCGGCCAGGGGCACGGGGTTGAGGTTGTAGGACGATTGCCGCATGAGCGCGTCCCGCGACAGGCGGGCGAAGCGTTCGGCCAGCCGGAGGCTCGCGCGGCCCGCTTCGGGATCGCGGCCCAGCGCGGCGAAGCGCGAGAAGGCCGCGTCCAGGAAGGCCTGGAACGACCAGGCCATCGCCTCGTCGCCGGCGCCGAAGTTCGCGGTGGCCGCCGCGGCGGTCCTGATGGCCTCGCGTACGCCGACGGCCGAGCCCGCGGCCAGCCGCGCCAGGGCGGGATCCCCGCCGCCATCCGTCGAGTCGACCAGGCTGGCGGCCAGCGCGGAAGCGAAGACGGCGGCCGCCTCCTCGACGGCCGCGGATCCGCCCGCCCGGAACGATCCGAGGTAGGAATCGACCGATGCCCCCGGCTGCGCCCGGTCGCGGAACACGCGCTCGATGACGGCGCGGGCCTCGTCGGCGGTCCTGGGCAGGAAGCGGTAGCGCCGCACCCTGGACAGGAGGGTGGGGATGATCGCCTGCCTGCGCGTGGTGGTGAGCACGAAGCGTGCGTGCGCGGGGGGCTCCTCGAGTATCTTGAGGAGGGCGTTCCTGGCCGCGTCCAGCATCCTGTCGGCATGCTCGATCAGCACCGTCTTGCGCGTCCCGAACGGGGTCTGCCTGGCCCAGGCCTCGAGGGCGCGGACCTGGAAGACCGGCGTGGAATCCGGCAGGAGGTCGTTCAGCTTGAAACATCCAGCCAGCAGGGACTTGGCGGTCGCCGCCGCCTCGGTATCGGTGGACCCGCCCGGCATGCAGGCGTCGGCCCCTTCCATCAGTGAGCGCACCAGGGGCGCGGCCTTGGCCAGGCGCCCCTCCTCCCCCTCGTAGAGCGCCCGGTCGAAACGCCTGGCCAGCTTCCTGGCCGCCCGGGCGAAGAAGTAACGGGACGCAGTGCCCGGGGAGCGCTCCAGCATGGCCGCGCCGGCTGCCAGTTCCTCCCGGTGGGATTTCGGCCCGAGGAGCAGGAGGTCCGGGTGGGACATGGCCCGGTGCCTGGCGCAGTCCGGGCAGGGGCAGTTCCAGGCCGCGGTCGCGCCGCAGGAGCCCGCGCGCGCGAGTTCCAGGGCCGCGGTCAGCTTGGCGGAGTTCGGCGGACCCTCGAAGAGCAGGGCTCCGGGGAGCTCGCCCCGTTCCAGGTCCCCCCTGACCGAGCGGACCAGGTCCTCCTGGCCCAGCACGTTCTCGAACACGCCGGTCACGCCCCCGCCGCAGGCATGCGCTCGGCTATGACCGGCAGGAGTACCCGGGCGAACCAGCTCCCATCCAGCAGGGTGTCCACCGGAAACAGGGGCTGGTACCGGACCAGGATCAGGATGACGGACGCGATCAGGAGCCCCTCGACGGCCCCGAAGGCGAAGCCCAGGGCCTTGTCCAGCGCGGAGAGGCTCAGCTTCTCCAGCACGGCGCGCAGGGACCGTTCCAGGATCTTGGCCAGGATGAACACCAGCGCGAAGGACGCCAGGAAGCCGGCCACCAGCGAGAAGCCTCCGATGTCTACCAGTCCGCCTATCCATCCGCCCACCGGCTTGTAGAAGAGTATGGCGGCCAGGAGGCCGCCGACGATGGCGGCCGCCGACATGACTTCCGCGACGACGCCCCTGAAGAGGCACCTGAGCGCGGCCACGCCGATGACGGCGAGCAGTACGTAATCCAGCGTGTTCATCAGTTCCCTCCGTCCGTGAGGCTTGCGCGTTCCATCACCAGGTCGGCTATCGCCTGCGCGGCGCCGGGCCTGGCCAAGCCGGCCGCCGCGCGCGCCATGGCCTCGCGTCTCTCCGCGGAGGCGATCAGCGGCTCCAGGGCGGCCAGCAGTGCCGCGGGAGTCGCGTTCTCGCCCGCCAGGCTGACCGCGCCGCCGGCGGATGCCAGGAGGGCGGCGTTCTCGACCTGGTCGCCCCTGCTGCCCTGGCCGGACAGCGGGATCAGCACCATGGGCTTCATGGCGGCGGCGCTCTCCCACACGGTTCCGGCCCCGGCGCGGCCCACCACGATGTCCGCGGCGGCGATCACGTCCGGGAGCTCGGCGTGCAGGAAGGGGAAGCCCCGGTAGCCGCCGTCGGCGGGCCGGCAGGGCTCGGCTCCCGCCCCGGTCTGGTGGGCGACCCGCGCCTTGCCCGCCAGGGAAGGCAGGACGGCAGACACCAGCTCGTTCACCTGCCGCGCTCCCTGGCTCCCGCCCAGCACCAGGATCACGGGCAGCCGGTCGTCGAATCCAAGCCAGGCGCGGCCCCGTGAGGCGTCGCCCGCGGATATGGCCGCGCGCACCGGATTGCCCATGACCACGGCCTTTGCCCTGGCGGCGGGCGGCAGCCAGCCCAGGGTTGCCTCCCAGCTGAGGATCGCCCGTTCGGCGCGGCGGAGGTTGATACGCGTGGCCAGCCCGGGCGACACGTCCGATTCGTGGGTGAAGACCGGGATGCCCAGGGCCGCCGCGGCCAGGCAGGGGGGCACGCTCACGTAGCCGCCCTTGGAGAAGAGCAGTGCCGGCCGGAGCCTGCGGAGCAGCGACAGCGAGGCGAAGAACCCGGCGGCCACCTTGAAGGCGTCAGCCAGGTTCCTGGCGGAGAGCGAGCGCCTGAGCTTGCCCGACGGGACGCGGAAGAACTCGATGCCGGCGGCCTCCACGGCGGCGCGCTCCACTTCCTTGCCCGAGCCTATCCAGACTATGCGGCCGTCCCAGCGCCCGCGCAGGCGTTCTATCACCGCCAGCCCGGGGTAGACGTGGCCGCCCGACCCGCCGCCGGTGAAGGCGATGCAGCGGCCGTCGCTCACCGGACCCCCAGGAGGGACGCGTACGCGTCCAGGACGGGATTGCCCGAGCCGTCCCTGTCCAGCACCTTGCCGGCCAGGAGCTTGCCCAGCTGGACGCCCTCCTGGTCGAACGAGTTGAGGTTCCAGAGGAAACCCTGGAACATGACCTTGTTCTCGAAGTGGGCGAGGAGGGCGCCCAGGGCGGCCGGGTCAAGCCGCTCTCCGTGGATCAGCGACGATGGGCGGCCGCCGGGGAAGCGCTTGTTCGGCTCGGCGTCGTCCTTGCCCACGGCGAAGGCGACGATCTGGGCGGCCAGGTTTGCGTTCAGCTTGGCCCGCCCGGTGGAGCCCTCGAAGGCGGGGTCGAACCCGGTCTGGTTGCGCCTGAAACCGATGAACTGCAGCGGCACGATGTCCGTGCCCTGGTGCAGGAGCTGGTAGAAGGAGTGCTGGCCGTTGGTGCCCGGCTCGCCGAAGAGCACCGGCCCCGTGGATACCGGGAGCGCCCGGCCGTCGCGGTCCGTCGCCTTGCCGTTGGATTCCATGTCCAGTTGCTGCAGGTGGGCCGGGAAGCGGCTGAGGGCCTGGCTGTAGGGCAGGACCGCCGTGGCCGGCCGGCGGAGCGCGTTCCTCTGGAAGACGCCCAGGAGGGCGTCCATGAGGGCGGCGTTCCCGGACGGGGACGGCTCGAGGGCCAGCCGGTCGGCCTCCGCCGCCCCTGCCAGCAGCTCGCCGAAGGCCTCCGGTCCCAGGGCGATGGACAGGATGACGCCGCCCACCGCGCTGGTGGCGCTGTAGCGGCCGCCTATGAAGTCGTCGATGTAGAAGGACTCGCGGTATCCGGGGTTCCTCGCCAGGGGGCTGGTCTCGCTGGTCACCGCGACCAGGTGCCGGGACGGATCCAGGCCCGGCACGGTGGCCAGCCTGGCCTTGACCAGGGCCTCGTTGGCCAGGGTTTCCTGGGTGTTGCCGCTCTTGGACACCAGGATGAACAGGGTGGTGGCCGGATCCAGTCCGGCCAGGGTCCCGTTGGCGTCATCGGGGTCCACGTTGCTGATGAACGATGCCCGGGGACCCAGCACGCCGTTCTCCCGCGCCCACTGCTCCAGGCCCAGGCAGAGCGCCCGGGGACCCAGGTCGGACCCGCCTATGCCTATCTGCACCACGCGCTCGAAGCGCTTGCCGGTGGAGCCGGTCGCGGACCCGTCGCGCACGGCCCGGGCGAAGGAGCTGAAGCGCTCCCGCTCGCCTTCATAGAATGCCCGGTAGTCCCTGCCGTCCTTGACGACCGGCCCGAGGGGCGTCCCCCTGGTCTGGTGATGGAGAACCATGCGGCGTTCCCCGGGATTGGCCATCGCCCCGGAAGCGAGCTCCCGGTAGCGCCCGACCGGGTCAAGCTCCGTGGCAGCCCGTTCCAGCAGGTCCAGGGTCGCGTCATCCGCGTCCATGGCCGCGTAGTTGTACCTGAGCCCACCCCCGGCCGGGATGGACCGCGCCGCGACGCGCCCGGGCGACAGGCTTTTCCCGAGATCGTCCGCGTGCCGGGCCAGGATGGCCTCCCAGACGGTCGTTTCATCGATTCTGCGTGCTGAAGCCATGGATCGTCCCCCCCGCACCGGATGCGCATGTGTCATTTCGACACGTATACTACGGCCTGCGGCGAGGTTTGCGCAAGTCGTCGCGACGATCCTTTGACGGCGGGCCGGTATCTGGTATACTTCTCGCTCAATGGCCAACCTCGTCACGTTCATAGAGAAGGAATTCATCCTGAACCAGGTGCAGCGCTCGAACGGGCGGGCCGTGGTCTACGGTTCCGCCAAGACCGCCAGCTGCGCGGTACGGCACTTCGACAAGGAGACGCTCACCCTGGAAGGCAATCCGGCGGAGCTCGAGCCGTTCCGGTCCTGGGAATCCATATCCGCCTACCTGTCCTACCAGGGACAGCGGCTCACCTTCACCAGCAAGGTCAGGAAGATCGAGGGCAACCGGATGGTCGTCGCCTTCCCGGAGCGCCTGTTCAAGGCCCCGCAGCGCAAGTCCATCAGGGTGCCGCCGCCCCACGGGCTGAAGCTCGAGTTCTTCCTCCAGAACGAGCGCGTCCGCATCGACTGCCCGGAATCGCAGGAGTACCTGGAAATCGAGATGCCGGTCCTGCGCGAGGGCTTCGACCCATCCAGCATGGGCAGCCTCCTGGACAGTTTCACGCGCAAGGCGGGCGCGCGCTATACCAGGAACGGTATCGTCATGTTCAACAAGGCGCGCATGCCGGAGACCGTCGAGGAGAAGCTGGTCTCGCGCCTGGGCCGGGTGCTCCTGGTGGCCAGCACCAAGAGCCCCCTGCCGTCCGAGGATCCCTACCCCGAGGGGCGCATCGTCACCCAGGCCATGGCCGACTCCTTCGAAGGCCCATCGATCTTCATGGAAGGCTCCCTCCTGGAGAAGAACCGCGAGGAAAAGTCGAATCAAGGCATCGTTTCGGAAATCTACTGCCCCATCCTCTACTACCAGTACGTGGTGGGCTACATCTACCTCATGAACGACACCGCCAAGAAGGTCTGCCTGGACTTCAGGGCCGTGGACTTCGCCTGGGAATTCGCCCGCATGCTGGCCTGCTCGCTGAAGCTCCACGGCTACTACAAGGTGGATGACGGCTGGAAGCCCGACCCGCACGAACCGGTGGTGATGGACCTGTCGGCCACCGGCTGCCTCTTCGTCGTTCCCAGGACCGCCCACGCGGTCAGGCTCAAGAAGACGGCGGTCATAGACATCCGGATCGTGTCCGGGGACTGCACCCTGGACCTGAAGGGCCGGGTGGCCAGGCGGCTCGAGGACAAGGACAACGAGCTCTACGGCATCGCTTTCCTGAACCAGGACCCGGCCCTGGCCGAGGCCTTGCGGACCCTGCTCTACGCCGACGGTTCGTCCAGGTTCGCCTGCGACGAGCTGTCCATCCAGGATTGACCGGGAGGGACGATGGCTGCGGAACTCGGGCTGATGGACAGGCTGGCGCTGGCTTTCGCGGTGATGGCCCGCTGGGAGACCCTGCTCACGCTGGCGGCGTTCGTGGCCATATGGCTGCTCCTGCGCTATGTGGCCGATCCATGGGCACGTGAAAACCACGCGCCCAGGCCCAGCCTCAAATCCTTGCTTGCCCGCAGGCCGCCCCGCAAGCCGGTGGCGCCGCCGCCGGAGGAACATCCGTCCGACGAAGAGGATGAATTCCCGGAGGACTGAGGTCCCGGGACCAGGCGGCCCCTCCATGGCCAGGCCGAGGATGCAGCCAATCCGCTCCGAATCGACGCTTCCACCGCCTCCGACAGCTCGTCCCCTTCCCAGCCGCGGAGGCCAGCCCAGCCGGGAAGGCCTGACAGGGCGCGATCGCCGTCCGTCCGCAGGCTTCCGCCCAGGAAACGGGCCAGTCCCGACCCGTCAAGGCGCCTCCGGTGCCTCGCCAGGGCCAGTACGAGCTCGGCCGCGCCCAAGGGCTTCTCCCTGGCCGACCCGTCGCAGACGTCGCAGCCCGAGCAGGCCGTCACCCGGGCGTCCGGATGGCCCAGCAGGGCCAGGAGCCCGCTTCTCCGGCAGCTGCGGGCATCCAGGGCCCAGTCCGCGAGGGCCCGAGCCCGCGCCGGGGCGCCCCTCCCGCCGCCTTCGCGCATACGGTAGGGATCCGGTGGGTGGATGAGGAGCGCCTCGGCCGGCTCCCCGTCCCGCCCCGCGCGGCCCGATTCCTGCAGGTAGGCTTCCACCGAACCGGGCAGCCCGTAGTGCACCACCGACCTGATGTCGGGCTTGTCCATGCCCATCCCGTAGGCGCAGGTCGAGCAGAGCACCCCGTCCCTGGATCCCAGGAACCAGCGTTCCCTGTCCTCCCGCTCTTCCCGGTCCAACCCGGCGTGGTAGAAACTGGCTCCAGGCGCGACGCCGCTCCTGCGGAGGTCCTCGGCCAGGAGGGCCACCCCGTCGCGCGAGGAGGCGAAGACCAGGAGGGGCCTGGTCATGGTCCTGACGGCCTCCCGGAGGCTCCTGGCCATGGACAGGGTCGGCTCCACCCGGTAGCGGATGTTTGGCCGGTCCGGTGAGCCCATGACCAGGCGGTAGGGCAGGCCTTGAAAGAGGAGTTCGGTCACCCGCGCCAGGACGGGTTCAGAAGCGGTCGCGGTGAAGGCGGTGACCACGGCCGGCGCCAGGGCCTTCACCGCGTCGCCCAGGCGGAGGTAGGCGGGCCTGAAGCTGTCGCCCCACTCGGACACGCAGTGCGCCTCGTCCACGGCCAGGTGGGAGATGTCCATGGCCGCCAGGCGTTCCAGCACGCGCGGGACGGCGAGCGTCTCCGGATTGACCAGCGCCAGCCTGGCGGATCCATCGCCCAGGGCGGAAAAGGCGGCTTCCCGTTCCCCGGCGTCCATGCCGCCGCGCAGGGTGACGGACTTGATGCCTCGGCCGTCCAGGCGCCTGGCCTGGTCCGACATGAGGCCGATGAGCGGGTAGACGGCCACCGTGATACCCGGCGCGAGCAGGGCCGGCAGCTGGAAGCAGACGCTCTTGCCTGCGCCCGTGGGAAGGATCACCGCCTGCCGCGCGGGCGGCCCATCCCCGTCAGCCGCCGGGCCTGACGGATCCAGGGCATCCATGACGTTGGCGATCACCAGGCGTTGCAGGGGGTGCAGCGCGCGTATGCCGAACATGCACTCGGCGAGAGCGGCCACCTCGTCCTCGGTATCCATGCGCCGTGGACGCGGCGGCGCTCCGTCCCGCCTGCGCCGGGCGGGGATCGTCAGTTCCCGTCGAACGATCCCGCGGAAGGGCAGAGCGACGACAGGCAGCAGGCCATGCACGCCGGCTTGCGCGCCGTGCAGGTGAACTTCCCGTGCCGGTTGAGGGCGTAGCTGAAGCCCGTCCAGTGCTCCCGGGGCACGGCTTCCGCTATCATGCGCTCGCTCCTGCCCGGGTCGTCGGTGGGCGCCAGGCCCAGCCGCCGTGCCGTGCGCAGCACGTGGGTGTCCACCACGATGCCGGGCAGCCCGAAACAGGCGCTGGCTACCAGGTTGGCGGTCTTGCGCCCGACGCCCGGCAGGCTGACGAGCTCCTCGATGGTGCCCGGCACCTCGCCCCCGAAGCGCTCCATGATGATCCCCGACAGCATGATGATGTTCCTGGCCTTGTTGTGGTAGAAACCCGTGCTGCGCACCAGGTCCTCGACGGTACGGAGGGGGGCCGCCGCCAGGCTGCGCGCGTCCGGGAAGGCGGCGAACAGCGCGGGCGTGGCCCTGTTCACCTGTTCGTCGGTGCACTGGGCCGACAGGACCACCGCCACCAGGAGTTCGAAGGGCGTGCGGTACTCGAGCTGGGGGCCTCCGTCTGGCCAGATGGGTTCCAGGATGGCATAGACGGCCATCGCCCTGTCGCGCGCTGTTCTGCCGGTCATGCCGCGAGTATGCAGGTACGGGGACGTCGGCTCAAGGGGGCCTTGGGCATTGCGGACGGGCGAAAGGCGTTTTATACTGGGAGCAGGAAGCGGAGCGGTCCTTGGCGGGATGCCCGACTGTTGCGACACGGAGGAGTCCATGAAACGCGCACTCATTGCCCTGATAGCCCTGTTCATGCTCGCGGCCGCCGCGCCCGTCTTCGGGCAGGCCGCCACCGGTACCACCGGCATCGATGCCAGCGGTTCGATCCGCACCCCCTCGGAGCTCTACCCGGTCAGGGTGGACGTGATCAAGGTCTACTCCCACTCGCAGGGTTACCGCGTCGTCTATCGCAAGGGAACGTCGGGATTCGCCGAGCTGTACATCCCGGCCGAGTGGTTCGTGGCGGGCGGCAAGGGCCAGCTCATACGCGCCCGCGGCAAGCAGTATCCCTACATGGTCGTCTACTACCGCAGCGACGGCAGCTTCAGCCACGTAAAGCTGTACGTCCAGGCCAGCATGTCCGATTCCAGCTGGGCCAGCCTCGAGGGTGATCCCGGCGACCGCTTCAAGGTGACGACCATCAAGCTCGAATTCTGACCCGTGCCCCCGATCCGGCCCTCCGCGGCCGGGTTCGGGCGGCAGGCGATCCATCCTCACCGAAATGGCAGGAACCATGCCCATCGATGCAAACCAGGCGGCCGGCGTGCTGTCATTCCTCCGTAGCCACGACACCTACGTCATCGTGGGACACCGCGAACCCGACGGCGACTGCATCAGCAGCCAGCTGGTGCTCGCCTCCTATCTCCGGAGGCACGGCAAGACCGCCGTGCTCCTGTCCTCCGGCCCCTTCACCAGGGTGGAGATAGCCCGATACCGGGAAGAGTTCCTCGAACGGGCCCCCAACCTCGGACCGGACCCTGCCGTGGTGGTCCTGGACTGTTCCAGCCTGTCGCGCATCGGGCCCGCGGGCGACACCCTGCCGCCCGGCCTGCCCCTGGCCTTCATCGACCACCACGCCGCCGGGGAAGCCAGCGGCGAGGCCCGCTGCATCGATCCAGGCGCCCCCGCGGTGGCCTACCTGGTCCAGCTGCTGATCGAGGAGTCCGGGGACCGGCCCACGGCCGAGGAGGCCCGGCTGCTCCTGTTCGGGCTCTGCACCGACACGGGCTTCTTCAGGCACCTGGACGAGCGCAGCGCCCCCGTGCTGGCCGCGGCCTCCCGCCTGGTCGCCGCCGGGGCTTCGCCCAAGGCGGCCTTCGACATGATGAACGGCGGCAAGCCCTTCGAGTCGCGCACGCTCATGGGACTCCTGCTTTCGCGGGCGGAACGGCGCTACGACGGCAAGCTCATCGTCACCTGGATGGGGCTCCCGGACATGGAACGCTTCGGGCTGGTCGGACGGGATTCGGACATGCTCTACCAGCTGCTCATGACCGTGGAGGGCATGGAGGTGGCCGTCGTCGTCAGGCAGGAAAAGCCGGGTGAATGCACGGTCGGTTTCCGGTCGCGGGAGACGGTGGACGTCGCCTCGGTGGCGGCGGCTTTCGGCGGCGGCGGGCACCGGCTCGCGGCCGGCCTGCACATCCGGGGCGAGATGGAAGAGGTCCGCGATCGGATCATCGCCGCTTTTTCCCCGATCCTGGGTCAGGGCGCCGTGTAACGAAATGTAACCAAAGTACGATCCGGCACTCTCCCCAGTGCACGGGAACGGGTTTTCAGGCCCTTCCCCGGCCGCTTCCCGTCGATTCCCCGGCATTGGTACGCTTTTTGCACTACTTGTTCTGCCTCGCCCATAGGGCGAAGGGCGGCCATCCCCTGCGGGCGGCCATCTTGAAAAGGCAGGACGACTATGGAACGGATCGACCTCGAGGAGTTGGTGCGGCGCCACCAGGCTGAAGGCGGGCTCGAGCGGGTCATACTCGAGCGTATCGCGAAGGATGTCTACGGCAATCCCGCCCGCTACGGTTTCCGGCAGGAGGAGGACGTGGGCGAGGCCTTCTCTCGCTACTGGTCCAGGATACTGGGCCTCCTTGCGCGCTACCGGCCCGGCGGGCCGGGATTCGACGCCTACCTCGCCACCGCCTTCAGGTACTTTGCCCTGTCGATCCGCAGGGATGGCGTCATCGACTACGACCGCGAGACGGTGACCGGCCGCGAAGAGGCCTTGCTGGATGGCTGCGGGTCGTCGGAGGCTCATGAGCCGCCGGCCGTGCCCGTCGGCACCGCCTTTCCCCCGGTCGCCAGGCTCCGCGAGGCTTCCGGGAAGGCATTCAGGACCAGGATAGGCTACCTCTGCGCCAAGTGCGCCCATCTCCTGGATGACGATCGCGTCACGGCCATAGCCACGGCGGTGGGAGTGGATCCGGAGGAGCTCCTGGCCATGACCGCCCTGGTCCGCAGCCGCACCGTCGCCGAGCGGGCGCGCTTCATGTCCAGGCGGCGGGGCCGCGACGCCGCCTGGCTGCGCATGTCGGTCAACGCGCGGCGCCTGCAGCGAACCACCGATCCGGAGGCCAGGGCGGAGCTCTCCGCGCGCCTCGAGCGCGATCGGAGGCTGTACCGGGTGGCCGTGGCCGACATGAAGAAGGCCAGGAGCGTGGTGCCCAACCGGGTGGTGGCCCGCATCCTGGGCGTGTCCAAGGCCACCGTGGACAGCGGCGTGACGCGCATCCTCAGGCAGTGCAGGTCCCTGTACGCCGACGGGGCGGAAGGCCTGCCAGGGTGAGGCCGTACCGGCCGCCGGGGGAGGGTGGACGTCACGCCCGCTATCCCGGCGGCCCGTATGCTGGTAGAATCGCCCGCGGAGGACCCATGATCATCCACCTGGCCAGCAACAACGACCACAAGCTCCACGAGATGCGCTCCGCCCTGCCCGGCGTCGAGCTGAGGACGCCCCGGGACGCGGGACTGGACTTCGATTTCCCGGAGGATGAAGACAGCTTCCTGGGAAACGCCCTGGGCAAGGCGACGGCCCTCTGGCGGCTCCTGGGCGGCGCGGTGCTGGCCGACGACTCGGGCCTCTGCGTGGACGCCCTGGGCGGCCGGCCGGGCGTGCTGTCCGCGCGTTACGGTTCCCCTCCCGGGGGCCAGCCCCTGGCATCGCCCGAACGGAACCGCCTGCTCCTGTCCGAGATGGAGGGAGTCAAGGACCGGTCCTGCCGCTTCGTCTGCTGCCT
>JAKLIU010000340.1 GCA_022709445.1 Spirochaetota bacterium
GCCAGCCGCCCGAAGAACGCCCGGAAGCCCAGCACCACGCCGTCGTCGCGGGAGCCCGAGCGCAGCACTATCTCGTCGATCACGTCCGCCATGGCCGGCCCCATCATCATCCAGAAGCCCCCGAAGGCGAGCCCCCATCCGAACATGCCCAGGGCGAAGCCCGCCACGCCCCCGGCGAACATGAGGGGCATGCTGAGCGCGGCCATGGCCAGGGCGGCCGCCGCCAGCAGGGTCTGCCGGCTCTTGACCGCTCGGCCCAGGAGGAGCCAGAGCGGTACGGAGATCAGGGCACCCGCCAGCATGCCGGCGAAGATCACGGTGGTGCTTGCGCCCAGGATGTAGTCGCCCACGTAGTGGATGGACGCGGTCATGCAGAGCATGGCGGACTGGTAGAAGAAGAACAGCAGGATGAAGGCCATGAAGTTGCGGACCCCGAAGGCGTCGCGCAGCATCGCCGTGAAGGACGGGGCCTTCTTCCGCGCGGCCTCCTGCTCCATGAACCGGGCGATCATGGCGGGAGTCTCGCGAACGCCGGGCAGCATGAGCAGGGCCAGGAGTATCGCCGCGCCGCCGAACACCAGGCCGTTCAGGGCGTAGCTGGCCCGGTCGCCGTACCTGATGATGAAGGTGGGCACCATGGCGCCCGCCGCTATGCCCAGGACGCCTATGACCGTCCCGATGCCCGCTGCGCGCTCCCGCTCCGACGGGTCCCGGAAGCGGTCCGGGAACACGGACTGGTAGTTCAGCTCCCAGGTGGAGTACAGGCCGTCGTAGAGGCAGATGGCCGCCAGGAACCAGGCGAAGAGCCCGGCGCCGCGCAGGGCCCCGGGCGGGGCGAACACCAGCGCGAACGAGGCGGCGCAGAGGACGCTGCCCAGCAGGATCCAGGGGAAGCGGCGGCCCAGCCTGGCTGACAGGCGCGTGGGCCGGGCGGTCAGGAACCCGATGAGCGGGTCGTTGACGGCGTTCCAGACGGAGTAGAGCACCACCGCCGCGGCCACCAGGCCAGCGGACAGGCCCGCCTCGGTCTCGTAGAACTTGAACACCAGGGCGGCGAAGCCGCCGGTCAGGAACTCGGCCAGGAACTTGCCAGCGCCGTAGCTCGCCATGATGCCGAATCCCGCCCCCCGCCCGTCCGCGCCCGCGTTCCTGTCCATCCGATGATACCTCGCTCCGCCGAGCATAGGTCCTGCCGTCCGTCCGCGCAAGACCGGAGCGCGCACTGGATTCCCCGGCCGCGCTCCATTATAGTGCCGGTATGAAATCAGATCGCCGCTTCCTGGTCATACTCAACCCCACCGCGGCCAAGGGCAAGGCCGGGCTCCGCCGCGCCGAGCTGGAATCCCTGCTGGACGCCGCCGGGCTGGACTGGAGCCTGGAGCTGACCGAGCGCGTCGGCCACGCCGAGGAGCTGGCTTTCTCGGCGGGTGCCCGCGGCTTCACCTGCGTGGTCTCCGGCGGGGGCGACGGCACCGCCAACGAGGTGGTCAACGGCCTGATGCGGGCCGCGGCCGCCGGCGGCCCGGTGCCGGCGATGGGCACCCTGAGCATCGGCCGGGGCAACGACTTCGCCTACGGCGCGGACGTGCCCGATGACCTGCGCGCCTGCGTGGAGACCCTGGCGCGGGGGACGACCAGGCCGATGGACGTGGGACTGGTCACCGGGGGCGATTACCCGCAGGGCAAGCACTTCTGCAACGGCATAGGCATAGGCTTCGACACCAGGGTGGGCCTGGAGGCCGCCAAGATGAAGCGCGTGCACGGTTTCATGGCCTACGTCTTCGGGGCGCTCGCGACCTTCGCCAAGTGGCCGGAATCCCCGCTGGTGCGCGTTTCCTTCGACGGCGAGACCGTGGAGCGCAGGAGCACCCAGATCAACATCATGAACGGCAAGCGCATGGGCGGCACCTTCTACATGGCCCCGCGCGCGCTCAACCACGACGGCCTGTTCGACCTGTGCATGTCGGCCGAGGTGAGCCGGATCAAGTTCATGGGCCTGATGGGCCGCTACATGAAGGGCACCCAGGAGCGGGAACCGGGCTTCAGGATCGCCCGCTCGGCCCGCTTCTCCATCGACGCGCCGGAGGGCGGCCTCATCGTGCACGCGGACGGCGAAACCATCTGCGTGGACGGCCGGCACCTGGAGGTGGAGTGCCTGCCCGGCCGCCTCATGGCGGCGTACGACCCGGGAATCGCCCGGTGAGGCCTGCCGCCCGGCTGGTGACGCCCGTGGTGCGGGGGATCCTGGCATCCCTCTGCCGCATCGACGCGCGCCAGATGCGGCTCATCCAGAAGCGCGGCCCCCTCATCGTCGCCATCAACCACGTCAACTTCCTGGAAGTGCCCCTGATCTACTCCTACCTGTTCCCGCGCGACGCGGTGGGACTGGTCAAGGTGGAGACCTGGAAGAACCCCCTGCTCGCCGCCCTGGCCTGGGCCTGGGACGCCATCCCCCTGGACCGGAACGCCACCGATCTCAAGG
>JAKLIU010000341.1 GCA_022709445.1 Spirochaetota bacterium
CAGCCCGACGGCCCAGAGGCGGATGTAGGAGACGAGGTCGGCGAAGATGTTCACCACGCCCAGGAAGAGCGACACGAAGTTGGCCAGGTTCGACAGCATGCTGCCAAGGACGCCCCTGAAAAAGCCGCGCGAGCCGTCGTACGCCCCGAAGACGAAGTTCAGGCCGAAACCCGCCCCGATGAGGACCAGGGCCCAGGATGGGATGACGAAGCGCGTCGCGCTGATCACCAGGTTCAGCACGATGAAGTAGATGCCCCCCACCATGCCGAATTGCCCGAGCTGGCCCAGGAACTTGAGCGAGCGTATGTCCCGCAGGATGTTCTTGAGGTGGGCGACCAGCAGCTGGAAGAGCCCGAGGCTGAAGCAGACGAGCTTCACGTTGTCGCCCGCGTCGCGGTTGGCGCTCGATATGGCGTCCGGCGCCAGGTCGACGAGGAAGCGCGGCAGGTAGGCCGGGTCGATGCCGAACCAGCTGGCGGTGAGGGCTCCCCAGACGACCGTTGCCGCGGCCAGCATGAGCAGGAGCCGGACCGGGTCCGACACCCTGCCGGTCTTGCGCCTGGACGACAGCGCCGCGCCGATGCCCGCCAGGAGCATGAGCGTCCCGTATCCACCGTCACCGAAGATCATCGCGAAGAACACCACGAAGAACAGGAGGAAGAGGCCGGATATGTCGTACTCCCGGTAGTTGGGGACCGTGCCCAGGAAGTCGAACACCGGCTGGATGACGCGCACCAGGGGGCCGCTCTCCACCTTGGTCGGGGGCTGCTCGTCGTCCTTGGGTTCGTCCAGCAGGATGCCCCAGCCGTGCCGCCTGGCGGCCTCAACGAAGGCCGGGCCGTCCGACGCGGGCAGCCAGCCGGAAAGCCAGCACACCGGCCCGTCCTCGGGCATGCCCGAACGCACGGTCTCGAAGGCCAGGTTCCGGTCAAGGGCCTTGAGCACGGCCGCGAGGGCCGCCTCGCGCGGGGCCCGGGAGGCGATCGAGGCGACGGCGTCCGCGATGCGGGCCCGCGCGGCCGCGAGAGCCGCCTCGAGCCCGGAGAGCGAGCGCGCCGGCATGGCCAGCTCCTCGGCGTCCTGCGGCAGGGCGGCGTCGTGCCCGGCGATGACGGCCAGCCGCGCGCGGCCCTTCGCCTCCCCCAGCCTGATGCGGTCCAGGTCCGCCGGGAGCGAGGCCAGCTTCTTGACGGGGATAGAGACGAAACGGAGCGGCACTCCGGATGCGGAAAGATCGGCGGCCAGGCCCGGTTCGAAATCCCCCCAGGGCCGGACGCGCTCGATCTCGCGCGTCAGGGCGGCGGCCTCGTCGTGGCCGGCCTTGACCGTCTCCTCCAGCCGCAGCAGCTCCTCCGCGAGGGCGATTCCCTCCCGCAGCTCGAGATCGCCGCCGGCCGGCTCCGCCTTGTATTCCGTCAGGAGGCCGATGGCCCGCTCGAGGGCGGCCCTGTCGGCCTTGAGTTCCTCGTAGGCCTCGCCCGTTCCCTGCATGGCTTCCAGGTGGAGCATGCCGAGCGAACGCAGGCTCCGCGAGGCCTCCCGGCGTTCGCGCGCCGACACGAGCACGAACGCGCGCTTCATCGGTGCGATCATGATGCCGCCCTTTCGACGACCTTGCGCTTGGCGATCTTGCCGCGCACCACCTGCGCCGTCTGCTGGTCGCCCAGGTAGATCCGTATCTTCTTGATGTTGTCCGCCGTCTCGGGGATCTTCACCTTCTCGAACAGGTTGACGCGCTGGGTGGTGGTCCGGAGCTCGCGGCCCAGCCTGGCCACCTGCTCCTCCAGGACCTTGATCTCCAGGTCCAGGGTGAGCATGGCGCGCAGGCGGTCGAGCGCCCGGTCGATCCAGAGCGGCCTGGAGAACAGGTCGTACTCGTCGATGGTGAACTCGGCTCCCTTGAACACGGGGATGTCAACGCCCGCTATGTTGCCGACGGAGGTGCGCACCGCGCCGGCGGAGAGAATCCAGCCGCCGTCGGCCGTCCGCACCGCGTCCTCCTCGCCGAACACCGCGATCCAGGCGCGGAACTCCGCGAGCAGCCGGTCGCGCTCGTCGGCGATCGCGCGGACGCGGGCCTCGATGGCGCGTATCTCCGTCTGCAGCTGCTGCTTCTTGAGCTGGAGCGTCGGGAGGTAGCGCTGGTACATCTTGAGCGCGTCCTTCTGCTTCTTGAGCTCGTTCTTGGTCAGCTTTATCTTGGCCACTTATCTCACCTTCCGGGAAATCAGACCACGGAGGCACGGAGTCACGGAGAAACCCGAGCGAAAGAATCTCAAGAAGGAACGACTTGCCCTCGCCTTCTCCTCTGCCCTTGTATCCATTCTCCCTCCGTGTCTCCGTGCCTCCGTGGTAGTCTTCGGTTCTCAGGCCTTCTTGGGCCAGAACTGGTCGGTCAGCTTGGTCTGCAGGCCGGTTTCGCGCGGCTCGAAGCAGGCGGCCAGGATCTCCCAGCCCTTGTCCAGGGCGCCCTCCAGGG
>JAKLIU010000342.1 GCA_022709445.1 Spirochaetota bacterium
CGCCTCTTCGCCGCCGGCAGGGAGCCGCGGAACCTGGTCGTGCCCGCCGCATGGGCCGCGCTCGCCGCGGCGCTGGCCATGGTCGGCCGCGGACGCGCGAAACGCCGCTGGCCCGTCGCCGCGTCCCTGGCCGGGGCGGCGGCCGCGGCGGTCCTGGCGGCCCTCACCGTCGCGCCCCGCGCCCAGCTCTGGATCCTGGACCTGCCGGCCGCCGACCTTCCCTTCACGGCCGAACTCCACGCAGGGGAAGGGGACGGGTACGACCTCCTGCGCTGGTCGCCACCGGAGGGCGGCGACGCGGGCCCCGCCCTGGCGTTCATGGCCATCCGTTCGCCGTCGCGCGCGGCCGTCCCCCTGCACGCCCTGGACGGATACGCCCGCCTCCGCTTCGAACGGACGCCCGTGCTGGAGATGGGACCTGACGGGACCGTCCGCTTCGCGGCCGGCCCCTACCTGGCCGCCTGGGGACTGCGCGATGAATGAGGCCGGACCCGGCCGGACGGCCGTCATCGTGCTGCCACTCCTGCTCCTGTGCGCCGCCCTCCCGAACGGCCTGGACCGCGCCCTGCATCCCGCGATAGCGGCCTCGCTGCCCCTGCTCTGGGCCATGGCCTGCGCCGCGGCCATGGGACTCGGGCACGCAGCCCGCGGCCTGGCGCTCCCGACGGCCCTGCCCTTCTCGGCCTGGGCGGCCGCGGGCCTGTCCGCGGGTGACGGCTTCCCGTGGGTCTCTTTACTGGCCACGGCCTGCTCGGCCGGCTCGACCTGGTACGCCGCCGGGGATGGCCGCCGCGCCGCGCTGATCGCGCCCATCCTGTTCCTCGCGACCGCCGGCGTGCAGCTCGCGGCGGGCCCCCTCTACGCGCTGGCGCTGGCGGCGCTGCTGGTCTCGGTGCGCCTGGCAGGGTCAGTCCGCGGGAGACGGCCGTGAGACTGGCCAGGGACGCACGGAAGAGCCTGGACAGGCTGACGGCCAGGGACGCCATGAACCGCCTGCGCGCCAGGGCGGCCTGGTGGCTGTCCGGCTCGTTCCTGGCATGGTCGGGCATGACCCTGGCCAGCGTGCTGGTCGACTACCCGGAGCCCGCCTTTCACGCGGCCATGATGGCCGTCCTGGCCATGCTGCCCGCCACGCTCTTCCTGCCCGCGTCGGGCGAACCCTTCACGGCCCTGGTCCGCCGGATCGACGAGCACACGGCCCTGGAAGCCTGGCTGGGCTACCCGGGAGGTCCCGCCGAGCCGCTGCTCAGGAAGAACGCCGAGGAGCTCCTGCGCGTCCGTTCCGTCTACCGCCCCGAACGCTCCAGGCCGGCACCCTGGCTGTACGCCGTGCTGGTCGCCGGCCTGGCCTGTTTCGGGCTGGCCCAGGCGGTGTCGGTATCCAGGGGCTACGGATTCTCCCTGGGATGGGCCGACAAGACCCTGGTGGCGGACGCCCTGGCGCGGACGGCCCCCGAACCGCTGCCCTCCCGCGGGCGGGACAGCTTCCTGGAACGCACCGGGGAAGCCCGGGACGGGACGAGCGGCGTCCTCCCGCGGCGGGGCGAACCGGCCCCGGGGCCGGCGGCCGCTGCACCCGTCCCCGGACAGGCCAGGAGAGCCGCGAACGAACCGGGAACCGCCGACCTGGCGGCCGGGGACGCCGGATCGGGCACTCCCGCCGCGCCAGGCGCGGGCGATTCCGGCAGGGGGGACGGCGGGTCCGCCGGGGCGGTGTCCCCGGACGGGACCAGCCCGGGTCCGGGAACCGGATCCGGCGCGCCCGCCCGTGCCCCCGGCTACGAGGGAGCCGGCGAATCCCTGGTGAGCAGCCCGCTGATCGAGTACCGCGCCGCCTTCGAGCGCGCCTGGGTGGAGCGCACCGGCACGGAGAGCGCCCTGGGCACGGAACGCTCGGCCGCCCTCCTGGAAACCGCGCTGGGCCGATTCTACGCCTCCTTCGATTCGGTGGTGGCCATGGACGGGTCCCTGGATCCGTCGCTGGAGGCCCTGAAGCGGGCCTGGGCGGAAGCCTTCGCGGCGGAGGCCGGCCGGTGAACGGCCCGCGGGGGAACGGATACGCGCTCCGGCCGCTGACCATGGCGGCTCTGGCAGCCGCCGGCGGCGCCTTCCTGTGGCTGGCCGCGCGCGCCGCCCAGTCGTCCCTGGCCCCGGTCCTGGCCGGTGCGCCGGACTGGCTCCGCCTGGCCGCGAACGCTGCGGCCGAGGAAGCCCTGCGACTGGGCCTGGCGGTGCTCGTCGCCCTGGGCCTGCGCCGGATCGGGGCCCGCCCCCGGTGGGCGCTCCTGGGCGTGCTGGCCTCCTGCGTCTTCGCCGCCATCGAGCACGCGGGCTACCTGGCGGCCTTCCCCGAAACCGTTTTCGACTGGGTGGAGGGGTCGAACGTGGACAACGGTGGGATCGTCGTCCCCTACTACACGGTGCAGAAGATCCTCTCCGGCCTGCTGGACGCCCATCATTACCTCGGCAATCAGCCG
>JAKLIU010000343.1 GCA_022709445.1 Spirochaetota bacterium
CGCTCCCGTCGCCGCGGCCTACGGCGGGTTCATGATCGAGTTTTCCTCGCTGAGCCCGGGACGCTTCATATCCACGGTCCTGGCGGTCATGCTGGGCAGCCAGCTCCTCCTCGCGCTCCCGGTGAACCTGTACCTGGGAAGGCGGATCGCCGGCGCGCTGGCCCTGATGCGCTCCGGTTCCCTGGACGGGGAGGGCCGGAGCTCGACCTACCGCTTCCTGTCCACGGTGGCCCTGATCCAGGGCATCCTGATCTTCGCCAGGATGGCCATCTGCGCGGCGGTGGTGCTCCTCGCGGTCGGGGCCGAGTTCCGTTCCGGCCTGCACTTCTCCGCGGTGCTGGTCTTCGGGCTGTACGTGGCCTACGTCACCGGCATACTGGACTACTACTTCCTGCAGAAGGCCGCTTCCGGCGCCTGCGAGGAGCTGGTCGCCGGCCTGCCGCCGGATCATCCCCTCTTCCGCAAGGCGGGCAAGGGCGATCTGGCGGTCGTGTTCTCCAACCTGAGGCTGGTCGCCCCCACCGTGATCACCAGCCTCGGGATCTTCTTCATGCTGGCTGCCGCCGACCGCGATCCCGCCTCGCTGCCTTTCTTCATGCCGCGCATCGGGGCGGCCCTCGCGCTCAACATCCTGACCCTGGTGCCGCTCAACCTGTTCAGCCAGCGCTACCACGCCAAGCGGCTGCGGGCCGTGCGGCGCGCGCTGGAGGACATGGCCGACCACGGTGACATCCTCCGCGACATACCCACGGACCTCTCGGACGACTACGCCCTCACCGCGTTCCGGATCAACAGGAGCTTCGCGCTCTTCAGGCAGGTCCTGTCGCAGCTGGAATCCGCCGGGGGGAAGATCTCGGAGGCGGTGATGAACTTCTCCTCCCAGATACGCCAGACCGTGGCGGCGACCACGCAGCAGGCCTCCGCCGTCAAGGAGATGGTCGGCACCATGGAAGGATCCAGCCAGATCAACCGGCGCATCCAGGAGCGTTCCCACGCCATGTCCGGCACCGCGCGGGAGAGCCAGGCCTCCGTCAACGAGGGCTTCGGGAAGGTGCAGGACACCATCCTCAAGATGGACGAGATCAAGAACGCGAACGTGCAGACCCTCGCGGAGATCGGGGACCTGACCGAGGAGATATCCTCCATAGGCGAGATCATAGAGATCATCAACGGCATCGCGAACCAGACGCGCATCATCGCCTTCAACGCGGAGCTGGAGGCCTCGTCGGCCGGCGCGGCCGGCACCAGCTTCCGGATCGTTGCGGAGGAGATCCGGCGGCTCGCCAACGGCACGGTGGATTCCCTGGTCGGCATCAAGGGCCGCATCAACCAGATCCAGCAGGGTTCGGAACGCCTCCTGGCCACCTCGGAAGAGGGCACCGTGAAGATCCAGGAAGGCATGAGGCTGTCGGGCGACCTGAACGACATCTTCATGAGCATACGGCTGTCGGCCGAGAGCACGGCCTCCGCGGCGGACGGCATCACGGGCATCCTCCTGGAGCAGAGCCAGGCCTTCGACCAGGTGTTCTCCACGCTCAAGCAGATATCCGAGGGCGCGGAGCAGGTGCTGTCTGGCACCAGGGCCAGCGGAGCGGAAGTGGGGCGGCTCCAGGGGCTGGTGGACGAGCTCAAGCAGGTCCTCACCAGGTTCGACTACCGGGAGGGCGGCGAGGGCGGACCGGGCCGGGACGCCGCGGCCGGGGACGGGGAAGCATGACCATGAAGAAGACCTTGTTCGTCCTTGCGCTCGCCGCGCTCCTCCTCAGTTCCTGCGAGACGGATCTCTCTCGCCTGAGTCGCGCGGCTCCCGGGTCCATGACCGTCGACCTCGGCGACGGCAGGGGCGCCCAGCCCTGGGACGGCGGCCTCCTGCCCAAGGCGCCCAAGGGGACGGTGGCCTCGTACCGCGTTTCCATCGAGCTCCGCCTGGACGGGGCGGAATTCCCCGACGGCCCCTGCCTGGTCATCGGCCCCAGCTCCTTCCCGTACCGCCTGAGCGTCAACGGCCGCCTGGTCCACCGCTACGGCCGCCCGGACGACCGGGACAGGATACGCATGTTCTCCTCGACCATGGTCCATCTGCCCGGGGACCTGCTCGCCGCGTCCAACCTCGTGGAGATCGAGGCCTGGATCGGGGCGGAACGGAGCCCGGTCATGGAACTGGGCCTGGTCGACGCCACCGAGGGCGCGTCCTACGTGTTCTGGCGGAATTTCCTCATGTCCCAGCTGGTCGCCGGCGGCTTCATCGTGGGCATCATCCTCCTGGTGTACTTCCTCTTCATCACCCTCCTGGGCAGGGGCAAGGACCTGCGCCTCCTGTGGTTCGCCCTGACCTGCGGTGCCTTCGCGCTCGCCTACGTGAACATGGTGTTCAACCACCAGGGCCTGTCCGACACGCTGATCACCAAGATCAGCCGCGTGGGCTTCTTCCTCTGCGTCGTCATGATGACCTTCTACATCATGGAGACCACCGGCC
>JAKLIU010000344.1 GCA_022709445.1 Spirochaetota bacterium
GGGACCCTTCGCCACCTCCAGCACGGCCCTGGATCCCGGTGACTTCAGCCTGACGGCGGCCGCATCCATGGGCGCAATCACCGCGGTCAGCCCGGTATCGCTCACGGGCGACGGTTGGATACTGGACGCCTGGCTGGACCTGGGCGGCACCGTCACCCTGACCGACATGCTGGACGCCCGCATCGAGCTGGTGGACGACCCAGCCGCCATCATCGACAAGAAGGACAATGTGGCCGACCCGACGCCGCGCCGCGCGGTGGACATAGGCATGGGCGTGGTCAACGTGCTGTCGGCCAGCGACGGCATCCATGCGGAGGTCCCGGGCACCGACCCGGCCCTGGTCTCCGGAGCCCTGGGTACCCTGAGGCTCTTCGACGGCACGGGCAGGCTGTACGACAAGGACGTGACCCTGTTCACCGCCCTGGACCTGACTCCCGCGGGCGACCTGGCAGCCCTGGCCGCCATGCCCCTGTCCATGTACTTCGACGCCGGCGCGCCGGAGGACTCCTACGCCGTCTTCGACATAGCCGGCCGGCCGGCAGCCCTGGACCTGTGGCTCCCGACCTTCCTGCCCGGCTACAACCGCGAGGCCAACCTGGGCGCCCGGACGCTGGCCCCCTTCTTCTCGGGCATCCTCCCGAGCACGGCCAGGAACTTCCTGGTGCCGGCCAGCGACGCCGACATGGTGTCCGGCACGGAGATAGGCTTCCTGTTCAGGCTGGGAAGCCTCTACCTGGCGCGGGAGGCTGTGCCAGGCGACCCGCGCGGCTTCGACCTCTGGCGCTTCAGGGTGCAGGACGTGCTCAAGCAGTCCGGCGGCGTGACCATACTGAACAACGTCATCGATTCCGTGAAGCGCGAACGGACCGCCGTGCAGGTGGACCTCGCGGAAGGCGGCCAGGTGAGCGTGCTGGTCTTCACCCTGGACGGCGACGTGGTCAAGGCCCTGCAGCGCGGACGGCTGGGTGCCGGTTCCTACACCTTCACCTGGGACGGTTCCAACGCCTCGGGCGACCCGGTGGCGCGCGGCATCTATTTCATACGCGTGGTTGGGCCGGGCCTGGACGAGATGCGCAAGGTGATGGTGATCAAGGACTGATCGGCGACGGGACGACGACGGACCGGCGGCGCGATGCCGCCGGTCTTTTTTTATCCGCGCCCTGTTCCCGCGGAGGGGTCAGTAGCCGTTGATGTAGAAGTTGAGGGAAGGCTCGGCGATGAGGACCGCGCCGGGCTCAGTCCTGTTCTCGTCCAGATGAAGCCCGCTGATGGACAGCTCGACCAGCTGGCCCGGAGTGGTTTCCGGGAAGGTGAAGTTGGACCCGGGTTCCATGCGGAGCACGAGCCGGTTCCATCCGGCGGGGAGGGCAGTCAGGTCGAAGCTCTCTTCCGCCACGGCCCGGGTGCCGCTGGTGCTGGTCTGGAGCATGCGGAGCGTCACGAAACGGGTGGCGTAATCCGGGTCGTCGCCGCGCGCGGGATCGGTGGAGAAGAGATACCCGCCGGGAACACGAACATATACGGAAAACTCGTAGGTGCCCGGCACCAGCGTGGGGATGGTGTCGGCGGCGGACAGCCTGAGCACCAGGGACCAGAAGGCACGCGACACGTCTATGCGCATGGCGGTCACGTCATCAATTTTCAGGGGATTTATGGTTCTTGAGAGGGAGAGATACCTATTGGTACCTTCGATGACGTTGGTAAAGCGGAGCGTATAGGGTCCAGGACCCGTCCAGCCGGGAAGCTGCAGTTCATTCGCGTCATAGGCGAGGATGGGGGTCTCTATCCAACGGAGCCCCTCGATATCCATCGCGTTCATGGACAGCAGATAACTGTGGGCTTCGGCGGGAGGCTGATCCGAGAAGAACGTGTCGTCGATATATATGAAGTCCGCCGGATCGGTGAAGGTGGCACTGAGGGCCGAAGCATGGATGGCCGCTATGCCTGATAGAGTTGCGCCTGAAGACGCCCAGCCTGCGGTGGAAGGCCCGGCGAAGGTGGAGTTGCCTGCCAGGTTGACCGTCTCCATGAGCCATGCGTTGCCGATGCCGCCGGGTCCGGTTCCCGCTCCCTGGTCGGTCAGGACCATGTACTCGAAATTGTTGGCCGGTCCCGCGTTGCCCCGCCAGGCCCAGTCCCAGGTGGCCAGGGCGTCCAGGGCGACATCGGGAGGGACGGTGAGGCCGTGGTCCGTGGCCGGCGGCGGGGCGGCGAGCGGGAGGGCGGCTATGAAGTTGACGGTGGAGTCCTGGTACTCGGGACCGAAGGACGGGGGCAGGTCGCAGGAGAGGGCCAAGGCCGCGATGGCCGTGATGGTGATGATGCTGTCGGTGGCGGGTTTCCTGCGCATACTGGAAGTATAACCCAAATCCGATGACGTTTCGAGCCTGCCGGTGCCGGTGCGCGAGCGATCGGAGCGGGGTAGCCCGGAGGCCGCCCGCGCGCGGGCGGGCGAGGACTACCCGCGGAGA
>JAKLIU010000345.1 GCA_022709445.1 Spirochaetota bacterium
GCCGATGCTGACCGCCGACGTGCACGACGTCGCGGTGGCCGAGGGCGCGACCGCGACGTTCGCCGCCACCTTCACCGGCGGCGCGCTCGGCTACCAGTGGGCCAGGAACCTGTTCCACCTGTCCTACGGCCTCGTGAACCTGCCGGAAGGTCGCATGAAGACCCGCGAGGGCACCGTGGTGGACGCCGACGCCCTCCTGGACTCCCTGCGGGACCTGGCGCTGGAGGAAATCCAGGCCAAGGGCCGGGAGGAATCCGTGGGCGACGCCTCGGAGATAGCCGAGAAGATTGCCCTGGGAGCGGTCCACTACTACCTGATCCAGGCCACCCCGTCCAAGGACATGATCTTCGATCCCAAGGAGTCCCTCTCCTTCAACGGCGATACCGGACCCTACATCCAGTACATGGGCGCCCGCATATCCAGCATGCTGCGCAAGCGCGACCAGGGCGAGGGGAAGGCCTCGACCGGCACCGTGAAGCCGGAACTGCTTGCCGGGGACGCCGAGTGGGAACTGGTGCGCCGCGTGGCCGCGTACCCGGAGGCCGTCGAGCAGGCGGGCGCCGAGTACAATCCGGCCATCGTCGCCGCGAGCCTCTACGACCTGGCTTCGGCCTTCAGCAGGTACTACCACGACAACCCCATCCTGAACTGCCCGGATCCGGACCTGGCGGCCACACGGCTGGCCCTGGCGCAGTCGGTCCGTACGGTGCTGGCCTCGGGGCTCAGGCTGACCTGCATTCCCTTTCTGGAGGCCATGTAGGGCGCGCGCCGGCCAGAAGGTTGACACTGGCTCGGCTTGCATAGTATAAAATCGCGCCGGTAGCATCAGCGGGACATGTTTCCCGTACTCGGCATCTCCCGTAAATATCGGTAAGACAAGAGGAAGACAGCATGTACGCAGTCGTTGAAGTGAAGGGCAAGCAGTATCGCGCCGAGAAGGGCGCCGTGCTCCGCGTAGACAGCATGGAAGGGGAGGCCGGCGCCGCCGTCACCCTCGACTCCGTCCTGCTCGTGTCGGGCGACAAGATCCAGGTGGGCGCTCCCTACGTGAAGGGCGTCTCCGTCAAGGCGACCATCAAGGAGCAGGTGAAGGGCGACAAGGTCATCGTCTTCAAGTACAAGCCCAAGAAGGATTACGCCCGCACCCAGGGTCATCGCCAGCGCTACACGATGATCACCGTAGAGGATATCGTTGGGGCCTGATCAGGCTGTGCCTGATGAGGCCCCGTTCGTGACCGTGCGCGTGGTCGTGGGCCCCGGCGGCGTGCTGCGCCGCGTGGAGGCCTCGGGCCACGCCGGCGGCGAGGGTGCGGGTTCCAACCCGGCCTGCGCCGCCGTGACGGTCCTCCTCCGGAGCGCCTGGGAGACCATGGCGCTCTACGAGGGAGTCTCGCCGGCCGGTTCGGCCGCGTCGCCGGGCAGCCTGGGCTTCACGCTCGGGCGCTACCCGGAGGAAGCGGAAGAGCGGCTGCGCGGGATCGCTGATTTTCTCCTTGTCGGGATCTCGGGCGTCGAGCGCGAGCACCCCGGCAAGGTCCATCTGGTATTAGAGGACGAACGGAGGACATAAATGCCACACAAGGGCGTAAACGGCCGCGACTCGAACCCCCAGCACCTGGGCGTCAAGTCGTTCGGCAACGAAATAGTGAGCGCGGGTTCCATCATCGTGCGCCAGCGCGGCACCCGCATCCATCCCGGCCTCAACGTGGGCAAGGGCAAGGACGACACGCTCTTCGCGAAGGTCGACGGCAAGGTGTTCTTCAAGGAATACCGCGGCCGCAAGTTCGCCGGCGTGGAGCCGATCGCCGAGGCTTGACCCGACACCGTCCGGCCGCGCCTCGCGCGGGCGGACGCCGGGCCGGCTGCCTCGGCTCCCCGATTGCACTCACCGAAGACCGCCGGATCCGGCACCAGGCCGGGCGGCGGTTTTTCCGTCTCCGCGAGGCGCGATGAACCCGGGCCGGAGGCCCTGTACCCGTCATGATCAAATTCGCCGATGAAACGACCATCACCGTATCCTCGGGCAAGGGCGGGAACGGCTGCATAGCCTTCCGCCGCGAGGCCCACGTGCCGCTCGGCGGCCCCGCGGGCGGCGACGGAGGCAGGGGCGGGGACGTCATCTTCGAGATACGCCGGAACCTGCGCACCCTCGCGCACCTGCGCTACGCCCACAGCTACAAGGCCCGCAACGGCGCCGACGGCACCGGCCGCAACAAGCACGGCGCCGACGGCGAGGACATCATCGTGCCGGTGCCGCCCGGAACCGTGCTCAAGGACGCCGCCACCGGCGAGGTCATCAAGGACTTCGGCCGGGACACCGAGGGCAGCTGGCGCTACCTCAAGGGAGGCAACGGCGGCTGGGGAAACGTGCACTTCAAGTCCAGCACCAACCAGGCGCCCCGCATCGCCCTGCCGGGCAAGCCGGGGGAGAGCGTCGAGCTGCGCGTCGAGCTGCAGATGAT
>JAKLIU010000346.1 GCA_022709445.1 Spirochaetota bacterium
ATGGTCTGGCTCATGGCCGTGAAGGGCATTTCCATAGCCGCGATGGTGGGCAAGGTGGACATGGGCGGGCTGCCGCTGAGCGGCACGCTCTACGGGGAGTGGAACCCCGCGACCATCGCCGCCGGATTCGCGTTCGGGCTGGTCGTGTCGTTCATCGCGGCGCGCATCCCGGCCAAGCGGGCGGCGAAGCTGGAAGTGACCGACGCCCTGAGGTTCGTGTGATGGGAGGCACCATGAACATGTTCACCATGGCCGTCAGGAATCTCGGCCGCAACGGGCGGCGCACCATGCTGGCCGCCACCTCCGTGGGGCTGTCGATCATGCTGATCACGGTGATGAACGGCATGATAGGCGGTTTCATGGGTTCCATAGTGAGGAACTTCACCAAGAACGACACCGGTCACGTGAACATAACCACGGAAGGCTACCGCGAGCGGGAGCGCTTCAGCCCGGTGACCGAGGCGATGGACGACTCGGCGGCAGTCATCGAGGCCCTGCGCGGCGCCCCGGGACTGGAGAAGGCCCGCTTCGCCGAGCGCATCCGCTTCGGGGTGCTGCTTTCTTCCGATGGCGGCAACAAGGCCGCCCTGGGCATCGCGGGCGACCCGGAGACCGAGCGCGGGCTCCTGATGCTGGACCGCAGCGTGCTGGAAGGCGGCCGCTACCTGGCGGGCCCCGGCGAAGCCATCCTGGGCGAGTCGCTGGCGCGCGACCTGGGCCTGGGCGTGGGCGACACCCTCAAGGTGCTCACCCAGCGGGCCGACTACGGCACGGGCTACAAGCGCTTCCGGGTGACGGGCATCTTCCGCACCCGCGTGAACACCCTGGACAACGCGGTCTTCCAGATCGGGCTGGACGACGCGCGGGAGCTCCTGGCCCTCGGCGAGGGGGCCCAGCAGATCCTGGTGATGCTGCCCGACTACCGCAAGGCCGACGCCGCGGCGGAGGCCATCGGCACGGCCCTGGCGGCTGCGGGCATAGCGGGACTGTCCGTGCGCGCCTGGACCGGCATGGGCGACTTCGCGCGCTTCATCCTCATGGTCGACTCGATCTACGTCTGGATGTACCTGGCGGTGGCCCTGCTGGGCGCCTTCATCATCACCAACATCATGATGATGGTGGTGCTGGAACGCCGCAAGGAGATAGGCATCCTCAAGAGCATGGGCATGACCGACGGCGGCGTGCTGTCCCTGTTCCTGGCCGAGGGCACGCTGATGGGGGTGATGGGTTCCGCGATAGGAGCGGCCCTCGGCCTCTGCGTGAACCTGGTGATGGGCAAGGTGGGCTGGGACATGAGCGCGGCCATGGCCGGCTTCACCTGGCCCATGGACAACGTGGTCTATTTCACGGTGAGCCTCCCGTGGACGGCGGCGCTCTTCCTGATGGGCTCGGGCGTCTCGGCCGCCGTGTCGCTCCTGCCCTCCCGCAGCGCGGCGCTCATGAATCCCATAGACGCCATACGGTCGGCGTGATCGGAGTGAAGAACATGAAACATGCAACCATGCTGGCTGCCGCCCTGGCCGCCTTCGCTGCGGCCGCCCCGGCGGCCTGGGCCCAGGATCCCGGCGCGGACGAGATACTCGCCCGGGTGGACGCCAACCAGGCCTTCAGGACCATAGAGTACACCGCGCGGATGGAGATTCGCCTGGGCAAGGAACTGCGCGTGAAGACCATGCGCGCCTGGGCCCAGGGCGCGGAGAAGGCCTTCGTGGAGTTCACCAACCCCGAGGACGCGGGCACCCGCATGCTCAAGCTGGGCAAGGACCTGTGGATGTACTTCCCCAGGGAACAGGACACGGTGCGCATTTCCGGCCACCTCCTCAAGGATGGCATGATGGGATCCGACCTGTCCTACGAGGACGCCCTGGAATCGGACGGGCTGTCGGCCGCCTACTCCGCCACCCTGACCGGGCGGGACACGCTGGACGGCCGGCCGGTGTTCGTGGTCGAGCTCAGGGCCAAGGCCCCGACTGCCAAGTACGACCGCCGCGTGATGCGGATAGACGCCGAGCGCTACGTGGTGCTGGCCGAGGAGATGTACGCCCGTTCCGGACGGCTCCTCAAGGAATCGCGGACGGTCGAGGTGAAGCGCATCGGGACGCGCTGGTATCCCGTCGCCGTGACGGTAAGCGACCGCCTGCGCAAGGACTCCAGCACCACGGTGATCATGGAGTCCATCACGCTGGACCCGGTCCTGGACCCGGCCCTGTTCACGCGGGCGGCGCTGGAACGATGAGGGTGGTCGCGGGAACGCGGCCGGCCCATGCGCCGGCCCTGGCGCTCGCCGCCGCGCTGGTCCTGGTATCGGCGGCGGCCGCCCAGGAGGGGCCGGCCTGGACCCTTTCGGGACAGGCCTCCCAGGCGGCGCAGCTGTCGTGGGCGGAGGGGGCGGACGCCCTGTCGTCCTCCATGGACACGGGCCTGGCCCTGGGACTCGACGCCCGCGGCGGCGCGGTGCGCG
>JAKLIU010000347.1 GCA_022709445.1 Spirochaetota bacterium
GCTCGCTGGCCGCGCGGCCGGGCCTGCGCTCGATACGCTTTTCCACCTATTTCGCCAACGCCGAGTCGCGGGCCCTGAACGAGCGCATCGGGTTCAGGCAGGCGGCGAGCTTCTCCACCCGGGCCAAGCGCCTGGAGGGAGAGGATGCCGTTCCCGGGCTGGATCCCTCCGCCTGCGGTCCCTACGGCGTACGGCCGGCGGCGGACCGTGACCGCGCCTGGGGACGGCTGCGCGCTGCCGGCTGGTTCGAGCGCTTCCTCTGCGCGTCATGGAAGGCCTTCCCCGCCGACGGCCCGGAAACGCTCGCGTCCTTCGCCCCGGACGCCGGGCTGTTCGAGGCCGCCGGTCCGGACGGCGCGACGGCGGGCACCATGGTCCTCTCCCTGGACCGGACCAAGCGGCAGGCCAACGTGGCTGCCATGGAGGCCGACAGCGACATGGCGGCCGCAGCCCTCCTCCTCCATGCCGAGAAGGCCTGCCTGGCCGCGGGCTTCCCCTACGTGGAAGCCATCTGCCCGCCCGTGCGGAGCCTGCTCGACCGCTTCGCCGCCTGCGGCTACGCCAGCTGGGAACGCGAGGACGACTTCCTGCTCTACGAGTTCCCCATGGAACGGCTCGCGGAAATCGCCCCGGGAGCGTGAACGGCGGCCGACTGCCCTAGTCCATGGCGCCGATCTCGGTGACGCAGCAATCTTCCCATGCGCTGCCTGGATAGACCGAGAGGATCTGCACGGCCACGAACCAGCTGGTCGAATCGCCCTGGTCGCTGCCCTCCATCATGGTGGGCGGCGCGCTGGCCGGCGGCAGGGGCAGGGCTTGCCAGCCCATCGCGTCCTTGAGTTCCACGTCGCGGTACGCCAGCGCCTTCACGTCGTAATAGTAGGTATCAAACTGGCTCGCGGCGACCCGGGCCGCGGCCAGGAGCCAGACGCGCACCAGCCGGGGCCGGGCATTCTTGGCGAACAGGCTGGCGCTGCGCTGGAAACCGGACTTGATGCCGATGCCCGAACTGCCCGGTATGGCCGCGACCAGCACCGACCCGACGCCGCTTCCCTTCGCGCCTTCCGCCCATCCGGTGGCCGGGTCGCCGTCCATGACGGACTGCGCGGAGTACATGGCGGCCCAGCGCGCGTAGGCGGAGCTCCAGTCGCACTCGTTGATGAAATCGTCGTCGGCGTCGCCGCTCGGCGCTGGCCTGGCCGGGGCCGTGCCGTCCGGCCGCAGGAACGGGGTCGACCAGGCGTCCCACGCGTCGCCCTCGCCCAGGACCAGCACGGGTATCGTGAAGCCCACCCGGATGCCGGAGAGCACCGGGTCGCCGTAGCTCTGAGGCGGATCGACCGTGCGGAATTGCGCGAAGGCGGCCGCGGGCAGGGCCAGGACGATCAGGGCCGCGAGTCGCGCGGCGCGCGCATGACGTAACGTGATCATGAGTACCCCCGGTCACAAGTATACGCGGTCCGGGGGCGATGTCACGCAGGGAGGGTCAGTTGCCCCGGCGCGACTCCAGCTCGAGGAGGAAGCGCTTGCGGTCCAGGCCGCCGGCGTACCCGGTCAGCGAGCCGTCGGCCCCGATGACCCGGTGGCAGGGTATGACGATGGCGATGCGGTTCTGCCCGTTGGCCCTGGCGACGGCGCGCACGGCCCGGGGATTCCCCATGCCCGCTGCCTGCTGTCCGTAGGAACGGGTCTGCCCGGGCGGTATCGCCATGAGGGCCTCCCAGACCGCGCGCTGGAACTCCGTGCCCGGGTACTCCAGGGGCAGCTCGAAGAGCGTCCGCCGGCCGGCGAAGTATTCGGCCAGCTGGGCCTGTACCTCCCCGTGCAGGGGAGCCCGCCCGGGCCGGGCCGCCGCCCCGAAGCGTCGTTCCAGGTCCGCTATTTCCGTCTCCAGGGCGCGGCGGTCGGCGAACTCGAGGAGGCAGAGCCTGCCGTCGTGCACCCCGGCCACCATTGCCCCCAGCGGCGTCTCCAGCCGGGACAGCCAGAAGGTACCCGCAGCTGCAGCCCCCGACGGGCTCCTCCCCGTGGCGGCCTTGGAGGCGTCCCCGAAGCCCGACAGGGAGCCGAACCCGGAAGCGAAGGCCGCGTCGGTCACGCTGGAGCCGCACCTGATCGCGTCGTACGCCCGCGCGAGGCGCGAGCTGCGGGCGAATGCCTGGAAGGTCATGCCGTACCTCTTCTTGAAGAACCTGCGTACCGTGGACGGGTCGAGCCCGCGCTCCCTGAGTTCGGCCTCGCGCGGCCTGAAGGACGGATCGGCGGCCAGCTCGTCCATGAGCCTGGCCATGCCCGGGGGAATGTCGCCCGGCCCCAGGGCGGCCTCCAGGGGCCTGCAGAGCTTGCAGGGCCTGAAACCGGCGTCCAGGGCGGCCTTTGCGCTGGGGTAGTAGCGAACGTTCGCGCGCAGGGGCTTGCGGGCAGCGCAGACGGGCCGG
>JAKLIU010000348.1 GCA_022709445.1 Spirochaetota bacterium
GGAGGACCGGCGTGTAGGCGTATCCCGAGCCGCCGACCGTGATCTGCATGGAGAAGTCCATGAAGCCGCCGGCGCGTATGGTCAGGGTGTAGGTGCCGGGGGCCACCTGGGTGATGAATGGATTGGTGCCGGCCACGCCTATCTTGGTGCCGTTGAGGAAGATCTCGGCTCCGGGGAAGAGGTTGCCCAGGTTGAGCGGCACGGCTATGGCCTGGAGCGTGGCGGTGACCACGGTGTTGCCGCTGACGGCGACGCCCTGGGTGAAGTCCTTGTATCCGGCGGCCTTGACCACCACGGTGTAGGAGCCGGCCGGGACCTGGCTGCTGAAGGGGGTCTTGCCAGCCTGGATGCCGTTCACGTACACGTCCGCTCCGGTCACGTTGCCGTTGACCGTGAGCGTGTAGTTGACTACCGGGGGCGGGGTGACCGGCGGGGGGGTGACCACCGCGCCGCCGCCCAGCGGGGCGTTGACGGTGAGGCCGGCCGCGGTCAGGGTTATGGTCTGCCTGAACTCTGTCAGTCCGCTCTTGCGCACGATCAGCTCGTAGGTGCCCACGGTCAGGGTGGCGGTGAACTGGGGATTGGCAAGGCCGATGAGCTTGCCGTTCAGTATGACCTGGGCCGGTCCCTCGCTGGCGTTGACCACCAGCTTGCCCTTGGACTGGGCGAAGGCCCCCGCCACGCACATGAGGGCCATCAGCACGGCCAGGACGATCTTGATCTTCTTCATGGAAAGCGCTCCTTTTTTGCGGTCAGTCCGCGGCGACCCGCGTTCCCGTCGGTTCACCTGACAAACACGCGGGACTGCGGGATGGTAACGTCCGGCCCGCGCCGTTCGCGACCCTTCTATACTAACGCTCCGCGATGGCGGAAACAATCATGCGACGAATTTCGGGCGGATATCTTTGTTTTTTTCCCGCGACTCGCTATGCTTATGCTCAGATGCGGGGCAACACCCGCAAGGAGGTTCTTACCATGAAGAGAGCTCTATTGATCGTTGCGATAATAGCGATCGCGACTACCGGTGCGTTCGCCCAGCTCACCTTCGGCCTGAGCGCTCAGCAGTACTATGAGGAAGACGCCAACGGCGACCTCCCCACCATGTCCGAGGCTTGGGCTGACTTCCGGGACGGCGTGGGTGTCTATGCCGGCGGTTTCGGCGAACTGATCTTCGGCCAGCTGGGCGTGGGCCTGTCCTTCAACCAGCAGACCTTTGTAGATGATGCTTACCCCTCAGGTGAGCGCGATATGTGGAACTACGACATGAATGTCTACGCCTCGTACCACATCTTCGGCGGCAGGGCCTTCATCGATCCCTTCCTCCAGGCCGGCCTAGGCGTCTGGGCCTTCGACTATAAGAATAAGGACGAAGCAGAAGTATCATTGGGTACCACGCTTACCGACGATCCGCTCATGGGCACCGGCTACATGGACCTTGGCCTCGGCTGCGGCATCAACCTGGGCATGGTCGGCATCTTCGTCAAGGGCATGTGGAATATCCAGAGCCAAGAACCATTGTTCTCTCAGGACAATAATCCGCTCCCTCCACTTGATACGATGCCCTTCAAGTGGGTGTTCGGCGCCAAGGTCCTGCTCTAGTCCGTTTTTCGTGAACGACGAGCGCCCGCTTGCGCGGGCGCTTTTTTTGTCAGCGGAGCCGGCGCTTCCAGTCGATGACCGGCCATCCCTCGGACCGGGCGTGGGCGCGCAGCCGCGCGTCCGGGTTGACGGCCACCGGCTGCCCCACTTCCAGGAGCAGGGGCAGGTCGTGCACGCTGTCCGAGTAGAAAGCGCAGTCAGCCAGCGCGATGCCCAGGGCCCCGGCGGCCGCGCGGCAGCGGGCCAGCTTGCGGGTGCCCAGGTTGAGCCCGCCCGTAAAGCGACCCGTCGTCCTGCCTCCGCTGAACTCCATGACCGTGGCTATGACCTCGCTCGCGCCCAGCCTGTCCGCCACCGGGTCGATGAGCATGTCGAAGGACGAGGTGGCCAGCACCACGCGGGTGCCCGCCGCCCTGGTGCGCTCCACCAGCTCCGCGGCCCCGGGAAAGATCGACGGCATGATGTAGCGTTCCACCGCGTGGGCCGCCGCCGCCCGAAGTTCCGCCTCCGGTATGCCCGCGAAGGCCGGGAAGAACTCCGGGAGGAGCCCCTCGCCGCCGGAGGCCTTGGGACCGAAGTGGTAGCGCAGGTACATGGACGGCAGCCCCCGGAGCATGCTCGGCCTGACCAGGCCCCGCCTCAGGGCGACCAGGGTCAGGTAGTAGCCGGTGGAGTGCCGGGTAAGGGTGTGGTCCACGTCGAAGAAGGCGATGGCCGGCGCGTTCATGACGGCGGGCCCAATAAATCCAGGGTGCGGGTGGAGGCGAGCTCGGGGTCGGGGTACTCGCCGCGCTGACCCGGCGGCAGGAGGAGCGAGATGCGGTTCATGATGGCGTCGG
>JAKLIU010000349.1 GCA_022709445.1 Spirochaetota bacterium
CGGGTCCTTGTCGCCCTTCTTGATCCTGGAGAGCGAGGCGGCGAGGGCCGTCCTGTAGTCGCCCTGGCCGAACGCCACCGCGGCGCGCCAGCGCTCCAGCGATGCTTCACCCAGTTGCGCGCCGTCCCCCCCGGGGAGCCGCGCCCCCGTCCGCTTGAGGATGTCCATGGCGGCCGCCGGCTCGCCGAGGGAGAAGCGCAGCACCGCGGCCTGGAGGCCGAGCGACGGGTCGTCCGGTTCGAACCCCAGGGCTGCTTCGATGTCCGCCAGCGCTTCCCTGAGGCGCCCCAGGTTGCGGTACGCCCTGGCCCTCCATACCCGCGGCCCCGTGCCGTCCATGCCGTTGGCGATCACGAAGCCGAACATCTGCGCGGCGAGGTCGTGCCCGTCGCGGGAGGCCGTCCTGATGGCCTGGACGTACAGGGCGTTGAGGTAGGCCCTGAAGACGCGCTTGTCGTCGGGGGCATGGCCCATGGCCCGCTCGAAGCTCTCGACGGCCTTCCGCACCCGCCTGGCTTTCAGCTCGGCCAGTCCCAGGAAGGCCCAGGACTCCGCGTCGTCCTTGCCGAGACGCACAGCGGCCTCCAGGGCCTTGATGGCTGCCTGGTGCAGGCCGAGGCCCAGGTATTCCCGGCCGAGGAAGAACCATCCCGCGCAGTCCCCGGGCTTGCGCTCCAGGTAGGATGCGTACGCGGCCACCGCGCGTCCCCGCTCCCCGGCCGCATGCCGCGCCCTGCCCAGGTAGAGCCAGGCCTCGGGGTACTCGTCGGTTTCGGCCACGATCCTCGTGAGGGTCTCTATGGCCGAGGGGTAATCCCTGGCGCGGCCTTTGTCGAGGGCGTTCCTGAAGAGCCGCGCGTAGTTTGCGGTTGGGGCCATGGAGTGAGGATACCCGAACGGGGGCGGACTCGCAACGCCCGGGCCGCCGTCCCGCCAGGGCCGCCGTCCCGCCCGGGCCTTGGCGCGAGGGGCGATTGCGCGCCGGGCCGCGCGGTTGTAGACTCTCGGGCGTGAACAAGATGCCGACCGGACAGAAGAAGCCCTTCCTCGCCGTCGCCGCGGCCCTCGTGGCCCTGCTCGCGGCCTTCTCCTGGGTGGTCGTCCTGAGGGAGCGCTCCACCAGGCGGCTCCTCCTTGAGTACCGGGTGCACCAGACCCTGACGGCGCTCACGGAGCTGGTGCGCGTGCGTACGCCCGCCGAGGACGACCTGGAAGGCGTGGTCCACTTCGGGCTCTATTCCCCTGACGGCGACCAGCTGTACGCGTGGGGAGACGCGCCCGCATCGCTGGATCCGGCGACGGACGTGCCCGCCGGCCAGGTGTTCGCGCTCGGCCGGAGCACGGCCACCATGACCAGGCTGCTCGGCCGGGATTTCCCGGGGCGCGGCCTTCCCGGCGGGATGATGGGCGGCATGATGCTGGGGCGCGCGGGACGGGAACCGCAGGGAACGCCGGCCATCGCCCTGCTCAGGATGGAGCTCGACGGGTACTGGCCGGGGCAGTACGCCCTCCTGGGGATGGCGGTCCTGGCCACGGCCGCCCTGGCCGGCCTGTACCTGGGCCTTTCCCGGCTCTACGGCAGGTACGAGGCGACCAGGCTGGCGCAGGAGCGCAACCGGGAACTGGTGCAGCTGGGACAGGCGGCGCGTACCATCGTGCACGAGATCAAGAACCCGCTGGGGGTGATCAGCATCCAGTGCGGCGTGCTCCGCCGGCAGGCGCAGGCGGTCCAGCTGCCCGGGCTGGCGGTGATAGAGGAGGAGGTGGCCCGCCTCGCCTCGATGGCCGAGCGCATCCGCGGTTTCCTCAAGCCTTCCGGCCCTGCGGGTGCCGTGATCGAGGCGGCTGCCTGGTTCGCCTCGTTCGCCGCGCGCTACGAGGGCAGGATGAGCGCGGATCTCTCCGGCCTGGAGCGAGCGGGCGTCCGGGCGGACGGCGACAGCCTGCGGGAAGCCCTGGACAACCTTGCCGCCAACGCGCTCGAGGCGAGCCCTCCCGGCGCCGAGGGGGAGCGTCCGTCCCTGGTCGTGACCGGGGGGCCGAGGGGTCTGGCGATCAAGTTCCTGGACCGGGGACCCGGGGCGGCCGAACCCGGCAGGCTGTTCGAGCCCTTCTACACGACCAAGGAGAAGGGCACGGGGCTGGGGCTGGCGCTGGCGCGGAAGCACGTGGAAGCGGCGGGCGGGGCCATAGAGTACGAAGCGCGCCCGGGCGGCGGTTCGGTCTTCACGGTGCGTCTGCCCGCCGAGGCCCTCGGTCCGGCTCCGGCCCCGCCGGGCGCCGCTGGGGATCAGCCCAGGTAACGCCGGGAATCCCGCCCATCCACCGTGGTCATGGACAGGGTCTTCCTGTCCAGAGCGCTTTCCTTGGGGCTTTTCATGGATCCTCCCTGGTGGAAACGGCGGGCCGGACGCCTTCCGGCGGCAAGGGAA
>JAKLIU010000035.1 GCA_022709445.1 Spirochaetota bacterium
GCCCAGCGACTACCGCAACCGTGATTCCGTGGGCGGCAGGCACGTGGCCGCGCTGATCCTGTGGAACCGCTCCACCCTGCTGGAACGTGCCTCGCGCTGGGCCGAGGCCCTGGCCCTGAGCGCGGACGCCTACGCCTGGCTGGGGACCGACGAGGCCAGGCGCCACCTGGCGGAGCGGGCCCACAACTACGCCGCCCTGTTCATCAACACGCGCCGCTGGGACGAAGCCCTGGAGCTGTTCGGCCGGCTGGAGTCGGCCTACGGCGAGCTGGGGGACATCCCGCTCCTGGCCAGGCAGGCCGCCGTGGGCAGGCTGGCCGACCGCCTGCCCGGACTGGAATCGGCCGAGGCCCTGGCCGGCATTGCCGAGGCGATGGACTCCGGCCTCCTGTCGGAGGAGGACCGCCGCTCCATGTACGGCTACGTGCTTTCGAGGCAGGCGGCCGCTGTGGCGGCCGCGGACGGCTGGCTGGCGGCCTGGCGGCTCCTGCAGGAAGCCAGCGACGCCGAACCGGATTTCGGGGAACTGGCCAGGCTGGCGGCCAACGCCCGGGCCAACTACGTGGCCGAGACCCACAACCGCTTCGCGGCCCTCTACAACGCCCGCCGCTTCGCTGAGGCCCTGGCCATCATGCAGGAGGCCCTCCTGGTCCTGCCCGGGGACAGGACCTTCCTGAAGGACGCGGAGCTGGCGGGCAAGGCCATCGCCCAGGGAGGCTGAGGTCATCCGCCCGGCCGGGAAGCGACCAGGCGATGAAAAAGGCCGTCCGCATTCGCGGACGGCCCGTCGTCATGAACGTTCCGGACGCAGGCTCAGAACAGCCCCAGCCTCACGCCTATGGCGAAGTTCGGCCGTATGAACTCGGACAGGCTGGTGGATGCCTCCGACGGTATGAACACGAGGCCCCCTTCCAGGTAGAGCGCCACGCTCTTCAGGAAGGTGGAGTCGAAGGTGAACTTGGCGAACTCCCACTGCCCCACCACCGCGGACAGGATCATGTACTTGCCGTCGGGCGGCGAGAGAATCAGCGCCAGGTCGGTGTTCTGGCTGAAGTAGGTGAAGGCCGCCCCCATGGCGAAGGACATGGAGAAGAAGTCCCAGTCCGGGCCCAGGTAGTAGCCGAACGGTATGTAGGCCAGGTTGGCCAGCATCTTGAGGCCCATCACCCAGCCGCCGAAGCGCGAGAGCTCCGCGGGAGGCGTGTCGGGCAGGGCTATGCCGAAGAGGTTTTCCCAGGTGGGCATGGCGTCGAAGCCCTGGCCCAGCCCCACCTGCAGCTTGACGTTGTCCTCGAAGAACGACAGGCCCAGGCCCAGCTCGAAGCGGGTCGCGCCCAGGATGTGGGTGTCCAGGAAGGAGCCCTGGATGAAGCCCGGGACCTCGTAGGACGCCTTGTCGCCGGTGCGCACGACCACCTCAACCGAGGCCAGGCCGTTCTCGTCGAAGGCGGTGCCTTCTATCACGATGACGCCGTTGAAGCGGCCGTTCTCCGAGGGGCGCACCAGGGCCACCTCGGGATTCCTGGTGTCCACGGTGAAGATGCGCTTGCGCGTGGCCGTCTCGCCGTTGGCGAAGGTGACGCGGACCAGGAGGCGGAGCTCGCCGTTGGGGTACTCCTGGGTCTCCAGGCGGTATCTGAATTCCCCGGTGCCCTTGGCTTCCTCGAAGCTGCGCCCGTTGTCGCGGCTGACCTCCACCTTGACCGGGGTGCGGTCCTTGAGGAGCTCCTGGTACGCGGCCCAGGCCGCCTTGTCTGCCTTGTCGGCGACCGGCGTGTCCCAGCCGGCCTGGCCGGACAGGTAGGGCCTGCCCGTGACGAAGTCGCCGGTCGAGAATCCGGTGATGTCCACCCAGGGCCCGGCGACCGAGTACGCTATCCTCCGCGGCTCCGAGACTATGGCCGCGCCGGAGGCGTTCACCGCCTCCACCCTGAACTCCAGGGTGCCGTCCGCGACGCTCGCCGGATCCACCGGCAGGGAGAAGTAGCCCTCGCCGTCCAGGTCCACCGTGGCGAAGGGCTGGCCGCCCAGGAACACGGAGGCCTTCTCCGGCAGCACGGTCGACACGATGCGCCCGTCCAGGGTGAAGCGGCCCGACAGGATCTCCCCGTGGGCCGGGAAGATGATCTCGGCCAGGTCGGCCTTCTCCAGGGCGCGCAGCACGATGTTGCGCGACTGGTAGGAGCGGTTGTCCGCCCGGTCGGCCGCGGTGAGCCTGAGGTTGTACCAGCCGGGCTTGAGGGCCGACACGTCGACGACCCGGCTGAAGACCTGGGCCACGGTCAGCCGCACGGTCATCGCCGCGCTCTCCGCGCCTATCTGGGTGATCTCCAGCGTGAGGCTCTCCACCACGATGGCGTCCGAGACGCGGCCGCCTATGGTCAGGCTGCGGGTGAACTCGTCGCCGTCCGACGGGCCGGTGATCTCCAGCACGGGGGCGGTGTTGTCCACCGATATGAGGCCGGCCGCGAAGCCGGGGGTGTCGTAGCCGTCCACCAGCTTGACGTACACGCTGTGCACGCCGTCCTCGAGGAGCCGGGTATCCAGGCGGTAGCTCCAGCTGGTGGTGCCCGTCGCCTTGTTGTAGGTGTTGCCGTTGTCGAAGGAAATCCAGACTTCCTTGATCCCGTTGGCGTCGGAGGCCTCGCCCTTGAGGTCGATGACGCCGCGGTTGGTGACGCTGACGTCGGGCGCCAGCAGCCTGCCCACGGGTTCCTCCCGGCTGACGCGGAACGAGCGGGAGGCCGTCTCGCCCCGGACGCCGTTGAGGTCGACCGCGAAGGCCTCGAAGAGGTGCTCGTTGTCTGCCGTGTCCAGGAGCCTGAAACCGACGGAGAACGAGTTCGCGCCCGCGACCGAGGTCCACTCGCCCCCGTCGACGCGGTACTGGATCTCCTTGACGCCGTCGTCGTCGAAAGCCATGCCGGACACGGTGAAGTCGGCGCGCATGACGTCGTTCTCCACCGGTATCTGCATCTGCACGCGCGGCTTGTCCGCCTCTATGTCCACGGCGAAGGCCGGGGCATCGGGGGCCAGGGGCGACCAGGTGAGCTGGTTGCCCGCCTTGTCGGTGAAGCGGAAGGCCATGGCCTCGGGGCCCTTGGACAGGGCGGCCAGGTCCACCAGCCGCCCGAAGGCCAGCCTGCCCAGGTGGGCGGGAGGGAGGGCGTCCTTGCCCGCGGCCCAGGCCTCGCCGGCGCCGCGCGGCGCGAAGGGCAGGTCCTCCCAGGCGGTCCCGTCGGGCGAGAACTCCACCCTGGCCAGGTCGCCCGCGTCGTCGGACTGGCCGCCCAGGTACACGGTGCCGTTCACCAGGTCCTCCGCGGAGGGGGACGCCAGGCGGGCCACCGGCGCGGTGCCGTCCTTCCAGAACGGGACGGCGGTGACTGTTTCCCTGCCGGCCCGGTCGCGGGCCCGCACCAGGAACTCGTAGGCGCCGTCCTCGGCGGGCAGGTCCAGGGCGGCCCCGAAGGGGAAGGGCGTCGCGGCTGCCCCGGGGCTTCCCGGGGAGCCGGCGGCGGGGGCCGACGCGGTGAAGGCGGTCCAGCTCGCGCCGCCGTCCAGGGACCAGGCCAGCTCGGCCAGGCCGTTGGCGTCTATGGCGCTGCCCGAGACCGTGAGCCGGTTCCTCTGCCAGGAAGAGGCGGCGGGCCCGGCGAGCGTCAGCTCCGGCCCGGCCGCGTCCACCCGCCAGGTGACCGGGCGCGAGTCGAAGCTGTCCCCGTCCACGGTGCGTACCCTGACCACCGCGGGGGCGGACATGCCCTCCGAAGCGGCCGTCGCGAGGATCATGCCGTCCTGGAAGGACAGCTCCATGAACGGGACAGCCGGCACGAAGGCCAGGGACTGTATGGGCCTGCCGTTCCACAGGGCGCCCAGGGTTTCCCCGGGAGCCAGGAGCAGGATGCCGTCGGCGTCGATGCGGGAGTCTGCCAGGTAGACGCCCTCGGCGTCCGTCGACTCCCCGGCGGGCATGGGGGCGACCCGCCAGAAAGCGGCCTTCCATGCGCCCGACAGTCCCAGGGAATCCTGGATGCGCAGGCTGACCGTGAAGCGCTCGTACGGGAGGGTCTGGGGAAGCGGGACGGTGATGGGCCAGGAACCGTCCTCGGAGGCCTTGGAGGCCAGGGCTGGCTTGGCCCAGGCGCCGTCGTTGATGCGGTACTCCACGGAAGCCAGGCCGTTGGGTGCGCTCGCCACCCCCGTGAGCGCGGTGGTCCCGTCGATGACCACCAGGGATCCGGTGGCCACGGCGTCGGAGCCGTCCTTGCCGACCGATACCGAGCGAAGCTCGACCCGGGGAGCCTCCCCGAGGCGGGTGAACGATGCGCTCACCCGGGCGGACGGCCGGCTGGCCGTGTCGACGGCCGTCAACAGGGCCATGCGCGCGCCGGGAGCGGTGGCGCCCGGGTCGAGCGAATAGAGCGGACCGGGACCTTCCGCCCCGACGGCCCTGCCGTCCAGGGAGAGGGACACCGATGCCACGGCGTCGTCGTCCTGGGCGTACACGAAGACGGTGCCGTCGGAAGAGCGCCTGGAACCGTCCAGCGGGGTCACGAAACGGGCCAGCGGGGCGTCCGCGGCGGTATCGTGGACGATGGCGACGCTGGCCTGCCCGGCGTTGCCCGAGCCGTCCACCGCGCGCACCGTCAGCGTGCCGCCTCCCTTGGCCGGTATGTCGAAGGCCCGTGCCCCGTCGCCGGTGCCGGGGGCCAGCTCGAACTCGCCCTTGGCCCCGCCGTACTCCCAGGACAGGGAGCGGATGCCCTTGAGGTCGGAGGCGCGGGCCACCAGGGTGAACGAGCCGGGGACGGACCCCTTGGGCTCCAGGAGCTCCACGACCGGCGCCGTGCCGTCGTAGTCCAGTTCCAGCTTGGTGAAGGCGTCGCCCGAGGCCGCGTCCCGGACCATCACCCACAGGGTGGCCGGCCCGTCCGCCCTGGCGGGCAGCTTGAGCGTGGCCTCCCAGGCCCCGGAGGTCTTGTTGAGCTTGATGGGCAGGGGCGTGACGATGGAGTCCGGGGAGAAACCGTAGAGGGCCACCGGGGTCTTGGGATCCGGGTTGAGGCCCGTGAAGGAAGCGTTCAGGGTGACGATGCCGACGGCGCGGATCGGCCTGGAGGCCGGCGCGGGGAACAGGGCCGGGTCGGCTGCGGACGCGAAGGGAGCCGCCCAGAAGAGGGCGCCCGTGGCGTCCGAACCGGTCCAGGCGGCGGCCGGGCCAGACTCGGGCTTGGCCTCCACATTGCCCTTGAGGGCGTCGAGGGCCGGCGGGGAGGACAGGGCGGCCGCCTTGTCCAGGCCATCCAGGAGGTCCAGGCTGGCCGTGTTGCCGGCCTTGTCGGTCACTCGCAGGACCAGGGCGCCGGCCCGGGGATCGGCCTCGAAGGACAGGGTCGGTGCCCATGCCAGTTCCTCGAACACGCCGGCGCGGCCGAGCTCGACCTTGGCGACGCTCCACGATGGTTCGCCGGCGCTGACCGCGAAGAGTCGCCGCCCGCCGCCCGCGTCCCCCGCCTTGGGCAGGAGCCGCGCCGGCTGGGGAGGCAGCGCGTCGACCATGAAGGCCGTGGACGCGAAAGACTGGTTTCCGGCCCCGTCGGTGGCCCGCAGCTCCAGGAACACCGGTCCGGAGCGCGAGGAGAGGTCCGCCACGCCGGTCCAGGATGAGCCGGCGGCGGAGAGCGGCGACCACTCGCCGCCGTCCAGGGAATACTCGACCAGGGCCACCGTGCCGCCGTCCCGGGCGCTGGCGCGGATGGACGCCGGGCCCTTGAGCCAGGCGCCGAAGGCCGGCTCCGAAAGGGTCAGGGCGGGGGGCTGGGCGTCGGTGCGGAAGGTGAAGGGGCCGGCCTCGAAGATGTGGCCCCTGGAGGTGCGGACGCGCACCAGGGTGGGCGCCGTGGTTCCCTCGGCCTTGAAGACCACCCGCACCATCGAGCCGTCGAACTCGGCGGCGGCAAGCGGCGTGGACGGTTCCAGCGACACGGAGGCCAGGTCCTCGCCGGGGAAGGGCGTGATGAAGGCGCCGACGAGGGGCGCGCCGGGGGCCAGCTGGACCGTCCCTTCGGCATCGGCTCCCGCGTCCGCGAAATCCAGGAGCGGCCCCGTCCTGGGCCGCGAGTAGTTGAGGGCGTACACCGGCGCCGCGAGGGTCGAGGTCGCGCCGAAGGCGTCCGTGGCGGTCACGGTCACGGTCAGCACGCCGTAGGGCAGGCTGGAAGGGAGCGGCACCGAGAAGGCGACCGCGCCCGGCGTCTTGCCCGCGGGCAGGGTCACGGCCGCCGCGCCGTTGATTGAATAGGAGAGAGACGACAGCGGGTTGGCCGCCGTCACGGTGCCGGAGAGCAGGGCCCTGCCCTCCATGGTGGACAGGGCGATGCCGGGCGCGAATGCCCGCTCGCCGGACGGGTCGACCGCCCGTTCCAGGACCAGCCGGGGCGAGGGCGCCACGTACTCGAAGGGCAGCTCCACCCAGGCGCCGGGCAGGCCGTTCAGGTCGACGGCCCTGACCGACAGGACGCGCCTGCCGGAGGCCAGGCCGGAGGCCGAGAAGGAGAAGGCTCCGTCGGTCTCGATCGCGGTCGTCTCACCGGCGTCGACTCGCCATTCGATCCTGGCCACGCCGTCGTCGTCGCGTGCCCCGCCGGCCACCCTGAGGATGCCCTCGACGCGGCCGCCCGGGGCGGGCCTGGCCAGGCTGACCACGGGCAGGTCGGCGCGCGGCTCGACCGTGCGGGTCACGGCGACCGTCGTGGGATTGCCGGTGACGTCGGTGGCCGTGAAGACGGGAGCCACGCGCCCGGCCTGGGCAGGCGCTTCGAAGCTGACGCTGAAGTACGGGTTGCCGGGCAGCAGCTCGACCGATCCGGTCTCCTTGCCGTAGGTCCAGGACAGGGAAGCCACGCCTATGGTGTCCTTCACCCGGCCCACCACCGTGAACCGTCCGTTGAGGACCTCGGATTCCGCCGGGGACAGGATGGTCAGCTCCGGCTTGGTGTTGTCCACGAAGTACAGGAACACGGCCATGCCCTCGGAACCGACGCCGTCGACGCTCCGGAACCAGACCACGGACGGTCCGTCCGGCATCTTCCTGGTGTCCAGGGCCAGGGAGAAGGAGGCGGTGCCGGTCTTCTTGTCCAGGGAGTGCTTGAGCGGAAGCCAGGTGGCGCCGTTGTCGGTGGAGTAGGTCACGGTACGGAGGCCGTTGGCGTCGTAGACCGTGCCGGACATGGTCAGCCGGCCGGAGACCAGGGTCCCGAAGGCCGGCTGGGCGATCGCGTGCAGGGGCTTGGTGCGGTCCAGGTGGAAGGGCACCGAGCTCTCCCTGCCCGCCAGCCCGTTGAGGTCCACGCCGCGCGCGTACAGGGTGTGGAGCCCGTCCGCCACGTCCGCGGTTTTGAGATAGAAGCTCCAGTAGTCCGTGCCCTCGGCCTTGGTCCAGGGCCCGTCGTCCAGGCGCAGCTCGACCGTCGCCACGCCGTCGTCGTCCACGCAGGTGCCCACCACGTTGAGATCGGCGCCGGCGCGCATGTAGGCCAGGGGATTGGCGATGCGCGCGACCGGAAGGTCCGACTCCGGGTCGATGACTATGTTGAACGGCCCTCCGAAGGATACGTTGCCGGCGGAATCCGTGGCGCGGACCAGGATGTTGTACTGGCCGGGCTTGAAGCCCGACACGTCGTACTCGTAGCGCCAGTTCTCGTCGCCGTCCACCGGGAGGAAGCCGTCCTTGGGCTTGGCGGCGGGTGCCGCGGCGGCCGATGGATCCGGCGCCGGGTCGGTGACCGGCGCGGGATCGGCGTCCTGCGAGAAAGCCGGGAACAGGACTGCCACTGCGAGAATCGCCAGCACGGCGTATCGGGTCGATCGGTTCATGGTACCCCCCTGGAGCGACGGCGCGGGGCGGAGTATCGCCCCATCGCAAGTATCGGCAATACCGTACCGGCAGTGCCATGACAAACGGCAATAAATTGGTGATTTTTGATATTTAATAGTATACTGTAATTACGACAATTTTAACGGACATTTTTGTGATTTTCAATGGAGTCACGGCAAGCCAGCCGCAGATTGCGATACAACCGGCCGCCCGCTATACTTGAGCGGTCAGGCGCAGCCGGCCGCTTGAGTCCCAAGGAGTTCCGATGCCCAAGTCCAGCGTGCTGATCATCGACGAGTCCGACCTGTTCAGGGATTACCTCAAGGACCGTCTTTCCAGGACCGGGCTGGAAGTTGAGACCGCCATCAACGGGCTGGACGGCATGGCCAAGATGCGCAACGACCCGCCCGACCTCGTCGTCATGGACTACCACCTGTCCCGCCGCAGCTGCCGCGAAGTCCTCGAGGAAAAGGCCCGGAATCCCAACACGGCGGCCGTGCCGGTGATACTCACGGCCCAGAAGATCGACAAGAACCGCCTCCTGGAACTGGTCCAGTTCAACATCCGCAAGGTCTTCATGAAGCCCATCAAGATGGACGCCTTCTACCAGACCCTGGGCGACATCACCGGGGCGCGCCTGGAGATGGACTCCACGCCCTGCATCATAGAGGCGCACGTCAACGACGACATCGTCTTCATAGAGATAGCCCGCGGCATCAACCGCGAGAAGATCGACCTCCTGCGCTTCAAGATCCGGGAACTCCTGGACCTGTACGGCATCCAGAAGCCCCGGGTCCTGCTGATGATCTCCGACATGGAGCTGTCCTTCGTGGACGGTTCCAACCTGGAGTTCCTGCTGGAGACCGTGGTCGAGGCCTCAGGGGCCAGGACCCGGAACATCAAGATCCTGGCGCGCTCCTCCTTCGTGCGGGAATTCGTGGCCGGCCGGCCGGAATTCTCGGATATCGAGGTGCTGTCCTCCCTGGAGTTCGCCCTGGACGGGCTGGTGGCCGACGCCGCCCTGGCCGCGGACGCCCCCGAGGACAAGGCGGCCATCATCACGGACCGCATCCTCAGGGCCCAGCCCAGCTCCGGCAACGAGTCGGTCACCATGCGCTTCGAGCAGGAGAAGGGCAAGCCGGCGCGCATCATGGAGACGGCCGGGGACCTGGGAGGAGGCCTGGAGATCGCGGTGGTGGACGACGACTTCGTCATCCAGGAGCTCCTCAAGACCACCTTCGGGGAACTCAAGGCCACGGTGTCCACCTTCGCCAACGGACGGCTGTTCCTGGACGCCGTGCGCTCGCGTGTGTTCGACCTGGTGTTCCTGGACCTGCGCATGCCCGAGGTGGACGGCTTCGGCGTGCTGGCCGAGCTGCACGCCCAGGACCTGGACATGCCCATCATCGTCCTGTCCGCGGTGACGCAGCGGGAGTCCGTGGTGAAGGCCTTCCAGGCGGGGGTGAAGAGCTACCTGGTCAAGCCGCTCAAGCCGGAACACATACTCAGGAAGACCCTGGAGATCCTCAAGGCCAACTTCTGACGCGGAGGGGCAATGGCGCTGACCGAGACCATCTACCGGGCCGCCTTCGAACAGGCCAGGCAGCCCATCATCGTGCTCAACGAGCAGGGCATACCGGCGGTCTGGAACGAGTCCTTCGAGGAGCTCTTCACCGAGCTGGCGGGCTTCGTTCCGGAGCGCCTGTCCGTGCCCCTCTTCGACTGGCTGCAGGAGCGGGATTCCTTCCAATATTCCTACTACGTCACCGAGATACTGCTGGGCCGCATGGGCGCGGCCACCGTGGAGAGCGGCGTGCGGAGCGCCTCCGGCCGGCGGCTGTGGCTGCGGACCGCCTTGTCCTCCCTGCGCACCGTGGACGGCACCCGGCTGGAACGATGGCTCTGGTGCGCCTTCCAGGACGTGACCGACCAGAAGCTGCGCGAACGGGACCTGGTGTCCGCCAAGGAGGAGGCCGAGAAGGCCACCCTCACCAAGAGCCAGTTCCTGGCCAACATGAGCCACGAGATACGCACCCCCATCCAGACCATCGTCGGCATGACCGAACTCCTGGTGGACACCAGCCTGGACAAGGAACAGCTGGACTACATACGCACCGTGCGCTTCTCCGCGGACGTGCTCCTGGGCCTCATCAACGACGTGCTGGACTTCTCCAAGATCGAGGCCGGCAAGCTGGACCTGGAAACCGTGGACTTCGACCTGGCCGGGCTGATCCGGCAGGCCGTCCGGCTGATCATCCTGGATGCGCACAAGAAGGGCCTGGAAGTCCTGATGGACGTGGACGAAGAGCTGCCGCGCGCGGTGCGCGGCGACCCGGGGCGGCTCAGGCAGATCGTGGTGAACCTCTTCAAGAACGCCGTCAAATTCACCTCATCCGGCGAGATCGCGGTGTCCGCCCGGCTCGAACGCAGGCCGGAAGGTCCCTGGCTGCGCTTCAGCGTGGGCGATTCCGGAACGGGCGTGCCCGACGCGCTCAGGCCCCGGCTCTTTTCCCCCTTCACCCAGGCCTCTCCCGCCGCGGGCGCGGCGGGTTCCGGCGGGGCGGCGGGGCACGGCGCGAGCATGCCGGGCGGCACGGGCCTGGGCCTGGCCATTTCCCGCTTCCTGGTCACCCTGATGGGCGGCTCCATCTGGTACGAGCCCAACGACCCGCGGGGCTCCGTGTTCGGCTTCGAGATCCCGCTGGTCCAGACCGACTACAGCCTGCCCAGGCGCGTCTCCGTCCTGCCCCGGGCGGATCGCGTCCTGGTGGTGGACGACCATCCGCAGGCGAGGGAGCGGGCCGTCAGGACCCTGGAGGGTTTCGGGCTCAGGGCGGAGAGCGCCGCCTCCGGGCCGGAAGCGCTGGAGGCGCTCAAGCGGGGCGCGGCCTCCGGTTCGCGTTTCGCCGCCTGCCTGATAGACCAGAACATGCCGGGCATGGACGGCTGGCGGCTGGCCGCCGAGATCACCGCCGACCGCGAGATCAACGAGACCAGGCTGGTGCTCCTGGCGCCGGAAGGCGCCATCGGCCCGGAAGCCAAGATGAAGCTCCTGCAGTGGTTCAACGGGTACGCTTCCAAGCCCCTCGATCCGGAGGAGCTCCACGCCACCCTCTCCAAGGCCCTGGTGGACGAGGTGGACCTGCCGCCGGTGGACGGTCCGCCGGAGCCCGCGCGCGCCCAGGACGGCCCCGACCTCGGGCTGTCCGTCCTGCTGGCCGAGGACCACCTCGTGAACCAGGAGCTGTTCACCACCCTGCTGCGCAAGCTGGGCTGCCGCGTCACCGTGGGGCACCGCGCCATCGTCCACGGCTGCGTGATCGAGGACGACGTGCTGATCGGCATGGGCGCCGTGGTGCTCTCCGGCGCGCGCATCGGCACGGGCTC
>JAKLIU010000350.1 GCA_022709445.1 Spirochaetota bacterium
GGGCTGTTGATGCGGTTGAGGGCGCCGACCGAGTACACGCCCAGGATCTGGGAGCGCTTGCGCGCGTCGTCGGTGATCTTGTAGAGGAGCGGGTCGTCCTGGAATTCCGGCAGCGTAGCGGGGGATTCCTTCTTGGGATAGCGGAGGAGGAAGCCGCGGTCGTAGGGCCGCAGCTCGAAGGTCGATACGATGCCCGTGGACGGCACCAGGGGCGTCACGTGCAGGTCCCGGAAACCGGCGCACTCGTTGAGGGCGATGCGCGGCTCGTTCATCATCTCCATGAGGAGGAGTGTGTCCTCCTGCCGGTGCTCCTGGAAGTGCTTGAGCGCGTCCTCGTAGCTGACCCACTGCATGCTGATGGGTATGTCGCGCGCCACCAGCTCCCGCATCTTGCGGTCCAGGGCCGCGACGTCGGCCTCGCTGGCCGGCCCGTCCTCGAAGTAGTGGTAGAAGCCGTAGCCTATGGCCTGGCCGACCACCAGGTCCCGGCCGGGGAAGAGCTCGCGCGCGGCGATGGCCGCCAGGAAGCAGAGGGTGCGGCGGTAGGCGAAGGCACCCTGGGCCGAGTCGATCAGCACGGGCGCCATGACGCAGTTGGTCATCAGCCTGGACTCCAGCGACTGCAGCTCGTTGTTGACCAGGATGGCGGCGATGGGATGGGGCAGGGGGCCGAAGCCGCCTATCGTCTCCGAGGCCTTGATGCCGAAGGGGTACGACTCGACGGCTCCCGATGGGTAGGTAACGTTCACCTGGTGCATGCTTGGCGGCTCCTTGTGTCGACAGTGCGGTACCCCGACAATTCTAGCGGCCCTCCGGCCGGAATGAAAGCCCCTCCGCGTTCCGTGGCGCGCACCCGGGCTTTGCGCTACAATCTGCCGTAGCATGAAACAGCCAAGCAGGGACCGCGTCACGGAAGCGGACATCGTCGCCGAGATGGACGAGCTCTGGCACCGGGTGCGGTCCGATCCCGGCCGCTCGGCCGCCCTGGCGCGCGAGGCCTGCGAGCGCGCGCGCTCCAGGGGCTGGAAGCGGGCCATGGCCGCCGCCCTCATCGTCTCCGGCGGCGCGGAGTCCATGATGATGCGCGTGGAGGCGGCCATGGCGGACCTCCTGGAGGCCCTGGCCCTGGCCACCGACGAGGACGCTCCCCGGGAGATCGGGAACGCCTACCTGCGCATGGCCGCCCTGGACAACGCCGTCGGCGACCTGCCTGCCGCGTTCGACGACGGGGAGAAGTGCGTGGCCGCGGCCAGGCGGGCCGGCGACCTGCTCCTGGAGGCGGCCGCCCTGAACAACATCGGCGAGGTGTTCCGCGAGCTGGGGCGGCACCAGGACGCCATCGAGCAGTACGAACGCGCCATGGAGCTCTGCCGCAAGGGCGGCAATTCCCGTTCGGTCGCCCTCTACGTGGGGAACCGCGGCATGGCCCTGCAGTCCCTGGGCCGGGACGCCGAGGCGCTGCGCGACTACGAGGAGGCCGAGGCGACCTTCCGCGCCTGCGGGGTCTTCCCCGGCCTGGTGGAGATCCTGGGCCGGCGGGCGGAGCTGGCGACGGCGGCCGGGGACCGTTTCCGCGCCGAGGCCTGCTACCGGGAAGCCCTGGAGCTGGCGGCGTCCCGGAACCTGGCCATGTCCGAGTGCGAGATACTGATCTCCTACGGCGCCTGGCTCATGGCGGAGGACCGGCGGGCCGAGGCGGAGGCCAAGCTGCGGCGCGCCGTGGACATGGCCAGGGCCAGCCGCTCGCGCAAGCTCCAGTCCCGCGCCCTCAGGCAGCTGGCGCGCCTGGCGGCCGGCCGGGGCGAGCACCGCTCGGCCTGGATACGCCTGGACCTGGCCGACCGGCTGGACAGGCTCCGTTTCGACGACGACGTGCAGCGGCGGGTGGCTGCCTTCAAGGTGCGCTACGACCTCTCGTGGGCGGAGCGCTCGGCGGACGCCGCCAAGGTGGAGTCCGAATCCCTCAGGCGGCAGGGCCGGGAAGCCGCGCGCTCAATGGAACTCTCCCGCCTGGTTTCCCGCCTGGGCAGGGCCGTCACGGCCGAGCTGGACCTGGCGGACGCCTGCCGGGAGCTGCACGACGGGGTCAGGCGTTTCGTGGACGCGCCCACCTTCGCGCTCGCGGTCCACGACCCGGGCTCCGGGGAACTGCGCTACCGACTGGTCATCGAGTCCGGCCGCGACATAGAGGTGGGAACCGACCTCCTGCGGGACCCGGAGAGCGCCGTGTCCCGGTGCTTCCGCGAGCGCCGGGAGCTCGTGGTCGCGGACGCGGACGCGGCCGGCGGCCTTCCCCCGGACGGGCGCTGCCTGATCACGGGAGCCGCCAACCGGTCCATGGCCTTCCTGCCGGTGCTGGACGGCGCCGATGCCCTGGGCGTGATGGCGGTGCAGAGCCCCCGGCCCGGCGCCTACGACGAGGCCGCGCTCAC
>JAKLIU010000351.1 GCA_022709445.1 Spirochaetota bacterium
CCCTCGAAGTGTCCGTGGAGCCTTCCGAGGTGGCCATATCCATAGAGGAGCGCGTGACCAGGGAAGTGGCGGTGACGCCGAGCTTCCGCGGGTACCTGGAGCCGGGCTACGAGCTGGCAGGCTTCACCCTGGTCCCCGACCGGGTCCAGGTGGCCGGGCCGTCCGGGCTCATGGCCGGGGTGACCGACGCGGTGACCGACCCGGTGGAGCTCTCCGGCAAGTCGGGGGACTTCACCGTCCGCGTGCGCCTGCAGCCGCGCGATTCCCTGCTGGAACTGGTTTCCGCCGACGTGGTGGAGTTCAGCGCCGAGGTGCGCAAGGCCATCGTCTTCAAGACCTTCCAGGACCTGGCCATCTTCCCCTCCGGGCTCGCCCCCGGCCTTTCGCTCAGGACGCCGCTCCCCGCGGGCAGCGTGCGCGTCTCGGCCTCGCGCCTGGAGCTGGAGGCCTTCGTGCCCGGCCAGGACACGCTGGTCGCCGACCTGTCGGGCATCACGGGCCCGGGCGTGTACACGGTGGCCATAGTCCCGCGCTTCCCGGAGGGCTTCCAGGTGGAGTCCTGGCTGCCGATGGTCGGCACCGTTTCCATCGAACGCGCCCCGGAAGCGCCCCGGGCGGAGGGCGTGCCGTGATACTGGGCATCGGGGTGGACGTGGTCCATATACGGCGCATCGAGCACTGGCTGTCCGTGCCCGGACTGCCCGAACGCTTCTTCCATCCGGAGGAGCTGGCCTCCGCCCTGTCGCGCGGGCCGACGGCGCCCCTCTCCCTGGCCGCCCGCTTCGCCGCCAAGGAGGCCCTGGGCAAGGCCCTGGGCACCGGGCTGCGGGGGATCCGGCTGGCGGACATACGCGTGATCAACAACCATAACGGCCGGCCGGGCATCGAGCTCTACGGCACGGCGCTCGCCCGCCTGGCCGAGTCGGGCGGCACGAGGCTCCACCTCTCGCTCACCCACGAGCGCGACAACGCCATCGCCATGGTCGTATTGGAGGAATGAAGTGCAACGTTTCCAGGCCAAGAAACCCGAGAAGGAACGCAAGGTCAGCTTCATCGCCAAGGACGCCACCCAGTGCCCCGTGTGCGACGCGAAGTTCCACCGGGAGGAGCTATTCTCCGGCCGGGTGAGCGCCGACGACCTGACCGAGGAGCTGCACCGGACCTACAAGCCCATGCACGCCTTCGGGGAGGTGTACCCCCTGGCCTACGAGATCGAGGTCTGCCCGTCCTGCTTCTACGCCGCCTTCAGGCCGGATTTCCTGCCCATGGGCGCCAAGGCCGCCGAGGTCCTGCGCGACGGCTTCCAGGCCAGGGTGGAGAGCGTGCAACGCATGTTCCAGAACATGGACTTCCAGGGGCAGCGCGGGCTGGAGGAGGGGGCGGCCAGCTACTACCTGGCGCTCCTGTGCTACGCGCACGGAACCAAGGAGTTCGCGCCCACGTTCAAGAGCGCGCTCTGCTCGGTCCGCGGCGCCTGGCTCTGCAACGACCTGCACCGGCGCGAGCCGGACGCCAACTGGGACTACGCGGCGGCCATCCTGTACCGCAAGGCCCGCTTCTTCTACAAGCTCGCCCTCGAGCTGGAGCAGAGCGGCAAGGAGCCGTACTCCTCCCTGCGCTACCTGGGGCCGGACACCGACAAGAACTACGGCCACGAGGGCGTGCTCTACATGTCCGCCATCCTGGAGCTCAAGTACGGCCCGCGCGAGGACCACGCGAAGCGCCTGGCCGCCCTGGAGCAGTCCAAGATATCGGTGGCCCGCATGTTCGGTCTGGGCAAGAAGACCAAGAGCAAGCCGGGCCCGCTCCTGGAGGTGGCGCGCGACCTCTACGACAGGCTCAAGGCCGAGCTGAACCTCGGCGACGACGATGACTGAGCGTACCATCAGGCTGACGGTCTCCTACGACGGCACGGACTTCTCCGGCTGGCAGCGTCAGTCCGGGGACCGCAGCGTGCAGGCGGAGCTGGAACGGGCCCTGGGCAGGATGCACGGCCACCCGGTGCGCGTCACCGGGGCCGGCCGCACCGACGCGGGCGTCCACGCGGCGGGCCAGGTGGCCCACTTCCACACGGACATAGCGCGCATCCCCGCGGAGCGCTTCGCGACGGCCCTGGCCAAGATGCTGCCCCCCGACGTCCGGGTCCTGCGAGCCGAGGAGGCGGATCCGGACTTCCACGCCAGGTACGACGCGCGCCTGCGCCGCTACAAGTACTACATGCACCACGGCGGGCCGTCGATCCCCCAGCGGGAACGCTTCTCCTGGCGGCTGGACCGCAAGCCGGACCTGGCCAGGCTCAACCGCATGGCCGCCTGCCTGCGCGGCGAGGTGGACTGCACCGCCTTCGCCAGCGCGAAGGACCCCAACGAGCACAAGTTCCGCTACCTGCACCACGCGTCCTTCAACATCGAGGGCGCGCAAC
>JAKLIU010000352.1 GCA_022709445.1 Spirochaetota bacterium
ACCCGGGCCTTGTCCTCTCGCCGGGCAAGGTAGTGGTCGACTATCCAGAAATACCTGTTGATGAGCCTGGGCACCAGGATGGCCCTGCGCGACCCGTCGGCCGCGAGTTCGGTCTCAAGCTCGTAGATCGATTGCTTGAGCTTGCCCGCCTCTATGGGCTTGAGCTCCCGCTTGACGGAAAACACCCCTGCCAGTTCGCCGTAGACCGGGATCCACTCCGCGGTCTCGTGGCCGGTCCTCCCCAGCTCCACGGTCCTGGCCACCAGCTTGGCCATGCTGGCCGATTCTATCAGTTCCAGTTCCACTTTCTGCGGGTTCAGGAAGAAGGCCTCGCGGAACAGCGCCTTGGAGGCGCGCTGCTCCCCCAGGAGGTCGTAGGCGTCCGCCAGCTCGGCCAGCACCGACGCGTCGTCCTTCCGGTGCTTGGCGGCGGCCTCCAGGTAGCGCACGGCGCGCTCGTGGTCGCCCACGCCCTTGCGGGCGCAGCCGAGCCTGCGCAGGAGCTCCGGGTCCGACGGCTCGCCGTCCGCCGCCAGGGCCTCGTAGCGCGACAGCGCCACGCCGAAGGCGAAGCACCGGAAGGCCTGGATGGAGCGGGGGAAGTCCCCCCCGAGGCGGGCGGCGAAAACCGTGAAGGCCTTCCATCGCTCGAGCGCCAGCTCCCCGGCCTCGAAGGGTTCCTTGCGCGCGTCGATGCGCTCCATGGAATCCTTCCACCAGGCGGCGCACTTCATGGCGTGGAGGAGCTCGGCGTCCTCGTAGTCCACGGCCAGGGCGCGATCCAGGCAGCCGGAGGCTCCCGCCAGGTCGCGGAGGGTGAGGAGCCGGTATGCATCGATAAGGAGCGTCTCCACGCCCTCGGGTTCTGCCATGTTCCTCGGGGTTTCCGCAATTGGGCTATTGTATCGATTCTACATGAAATTATCCGGATAAGTCAATGAAGATAGCGTCGCCGCCCCGCCCGAGCTTGAGGCGCGCCTCCCTCCATGGTAGAATCAAGCGCATGAGCATACCCATAGTGGCACCGTCCGTCCTGTCCGCGGACTTCGCGGACATGGGCTCCGCCCTGGAAGCCGTGGCGGCCAGCGGGGCCCCGTGGCTCCATCTCGACGTGATGGACGGCCGCTTCGTGCCCAACCTCACCTTCGGGCCCAAGATGGTGGCCGACCTGCGCAAGCGCTCGGCCCTGTTCTTCGACGCCCACCTGATGACCGTGGAGCCGGAAACGCTGGTGGACCCGTTCATCGCGGCCGGGGCCGACGCGGTCACGTTCCATCTGGAGGCCTGCGTTCACGCCCACCGGCTCCTGCAGCGGATCAGGGACGCGGGCCGCAAGGCGGGCATTTCCATCGTCCCGTCCACCCCGGCGGCCGCCCTGGACGAGCTCCTGCCCCTCGTCGACCTGGTGCTGGTGATGACCGTGAACCCGGGTTTCGGCGGCCAGTCCATGATACCCGCCTGCCTGCGGAAGGTCCGGGCCCTGGCGGAATCCCGCGAGCGGGACGGCCTGGGGTTCCTCATCTCCGTCGACGGGGGCATCAACGCGGCTACCGCCCCAGCGGCCGTCGCGGCGGGGGCGGACGTCCTGGTCATGGGCAGCGCCTTTTTCGAGGCCGCCGATCCGGCCGCCCTCGTCCGTACGGCCACCGGGCGGCAAGCGGGGTGACGCGCACGCGCACGGGGGATTCCGGCCGCCGATGGGCTCAGGAACGGCGCCCGGACAGCCGATACTGTATCGAATGAAGGAAAGGTCCCATGGTTAGCAAAAGAGCGTTCCTGATCGCCGCACTCGTCGCCATGGCCGCCGCGTCGGCCTCCGCGCAGGCCCCCGGAACAGCGGCGCCCCGCGCTTCCACGCCGGCGGAATCCCTCCGATCCGGCATAGAACTGTTCGCGGCCGGCCGCTACGACGAGGCCCTTCCCGTGTTCGACGCGCTGTTCCTCGACCCGTCCGCCGGGACGCTCCGGCCGGAAGGCGCGTACTGGTCGGCCATGACCCACATCGCCAGGGGCAACGCCGGGGCGGCGGAGAAGGCCATCGACACCTTCCTGACGCTGTACCCGACCCACGCGAAGGCGGGCGAAATGCTTTACCAGCGGGGCAGGGCGGCCTTCCTGGCCAAGGACTACGAACGATCCATACAGGCCTTCCAGGCATACCTGGCCGCCAATCCAAAGGGAGAGAGCGTCGCCGCGGCCATTTTCTGGTCCGCCGAGAGCCTCTACGCGATAGGCCGGCTCCCCGAGGCCGAGAAGCTCTACCGGACGGTGACCGATGCCTATCCGGAGAGCGTCAAGGCCGAGGCCTCCCGCTACCGCATCGCCCTGGTGCAGTTCAAGTACCGTGAAGACGAGCTCCTGACCCTGCTCAAGTGGAGCCACGAGGAAT
>JAKLIU010000353.1 GCA_022709445.1 Spirochaetota bacterium
GGGGTCTCCCCCGGAGCCCGCGCCTTTTTTCACGCCTCAGCGCGCCGGAGGATTTCCGCTCCGCCTCCTCGCGCGGGATACGCCCGCCGATTGACCTGCGCGCGGCGCCAGTTTGTGATAGACTCCTCATTCGTGCGCGAACCCGCCCTGCGGGGGAGCGCCAGAAAAAATCAGTCGGAGGGTACCCATGTCCCGTCGCCTCGCCTTCACGCTCATCCTTCTGTCCTTCGCGGCCGCCGCGGCCGTTGCCCAGCCCGCACCGGTCGCCCTCACGGACCAGCTCTTCGGCGCCCGCTGGCACTCGGACGAGTTCGATTTCCGCTTCTCGCCGGACGGGACCTTCGTGGCCTACCAGACCCAGGGGAGCATCCTCGGGACGGTGCGCGGCACCTGGACCGCCCAGGCCGGCTCGCGCGAGCTGGGCGCGGTCACCGAGCTCATCCTCACGCGAACCAAGACCGAGGGCTCGTTCTTCGATTTCGTCTTCGAGGGCGGCACGATCAGGCTGACGCCGCGCCACAGCCGCCAGGATCCCAAGACCGTCTATTCGCTGGTCGGCCTCGGGGGGAACTTCATTCTCTGGCATGAAAAAAGCTTCCTGCCGGCCGACGCCACGGTGCGCCTGCCCGGCGGGCTGGACGTGGTCACCACCGGCTACCGCCTGACCGCCACCACCCAGAACCTGCGCCTGCGCGACGGTCCGTCCACTGACTACGAGTACCGCATCTGGTCCTACCTTGACGCCGCCACCGGCACCATCAAGACCTGGACCTCGGTGTACGCAGGCACCAATCTCCGCATCCTGGCCCGCACGCAGGAGAAGGCCCAGGTGGGCTCCTGGTACAACTACTGGTACTATGTCGAGTACAAGGAACCGACCGCCAGCGGCCTCCTCGTGTACCGCAACGCCTGGATGTTCGGGGAGTTCCTCAACGTGGAGGAGAACCGCGAACGGGCCATCACCATAGACAGCCCGGAGAACGAGCAGGACTACTACAGCGACTATTCGATATGGGTCGAGGGTTCGGTCACCGGCGCGCCCGTGTCCGTGACGGTGCAGGTCAAGAACGCCTACGGCATCGTCCTGGCCAAGCTGCCGGCGACCGAGTACGACCAGCGCCTGGGCGTGTTCCGGCACAAGCTGTCCAAGGAAAACCAGACCCTCTTCATCGGCTCGAACACCGTCAACATCATCGCCACGTATTCGGACGGCAAGACCTCCCAGAAACAGATCACGTTCTACGTGCACGAGTACATGGGGGAGGCCGCCAAGCCGGTGATTTACCTGTATCCGACGCGGGAGACCGAGGTGACCGTGCGCGTGAGCCCGCCCGGCGGGGTCACCGTGTCCGAGCCGGCCTACGGCTCGGGCTGGACGGTGCTGGCGAAGCCCGACGGCACGCTCGTGAACCGCGGCGACGGCTCCGTCTGGCCGTACCTGTTCTGGGAGTCCGACGAGCCGGTGCCGCCCATGCCCGAGTCTGGCTTCGTGCTGGAGCGCTCCGCGCTGCCCGGCTTCTTCCGCGACAAGCTGGCCTTCCTGGGCCTGTCCCCCGCGGAGATCGACGACTTCCTCGAGTTCTGGATCCCTGTCCTGTCGGAGGGGCCCTGGTACCTGGTGTCCTTCACCGACCAGGCCGCCTGGGACGCCCGGGTGCCGCTGGAGGTGAGCCCGCGGCCGGACACCGTGATCCGCGTGTTCTTCGATGCGCGTCCGCTCGCCGCCCCCGTGACGGTCAAGCCCCAGACCCTCGTCCCGCGTACGCGGAAGGGCTTCACCGTGGTCGAGTGGGGCGGCATGCGCTACCCGCACTAGGCGCGGGACGGTGAAGAGACTCTTCTCTCGCTCCGCGCGCCGCGTCGCGCGGGGCGTCGTCCCGGGCACGGCGTCCGCTCTCGTGGTCCTGTGCGCGGCCTCTGTCCTGGCCGCGTGCGCTCCCGGCCGCGCCCCCGTGCCTCGCGCCGCTCCTCCTCCCGCTGCGGTCCCTGAAGCCGCGGCGGCCGGCCCCATCGCCGGCGCTTATCCCGGCGACCGGCCCATGTGGGACCACCTGACCGCGCCCGCGCGACCGGTGAATTTCAGCGAAGCGCCCGTCGCCATGGTCCTCCCTCACCACGCCATGGTGGCCCGCGAGATAGGCGCGGCCTGGGCGGGACTTGCGGCGGTCCATTCGCCCTCGGTGATCTACCTGGTCAGCCCGAACCACTTCGGCGACGGCTTCGGTCCGGCCGCGGTCGCCATGAACGCGTCCTGGGACACGGTATACGGCATCCTGGAGGCCGACCGGGCGGCAGCGGAAGCGCTCGTCGCGGAGGGCCTGGCCCTGGCCGACGACGCGGCCTTCAGCGGGGAACACGGCATTTCCGTCCACGCGGCTTTCGT
>JAKLIU010000354.1 GCA_022709445.1 Spirochaetota bacterium
GGTCTCGATGCGGCGGACTTCCAGGCGCATGGACGAGTAGAACTTGAGCGCGTTGCCGCCCGTGGTGGTTTCCGGATTGCCGAACATGACGCCGATCTTCATGCGTATCTGGTTGATGAAGAGGAGTATGGACTTGGACTTGCCTATGGTCATGGTGAGCTTGCGCAGGGCCTGGCTCATCAGGCGGGCCTGGAGGCCCACGTGGGCGTCGCCCATGTCGCCTTCAATCTCTGCCTGGGGCGTGAGGGCCGCCACCGAATCCACCACGATGATGTCCACGGCGCCCGAGCGTATCAGGGACTCCGCTATCTCGAGGGCCTGTTCGCCGTTGTCCGGCTGCGACACCCACAGCTCGTCGATGTTCACGCCCAGGTTCTTGGCGTAGGTGGGATCCAGGGCGTGTTCCGCGTCGATGAAGGCCGCGATGCCGCCTTTTTTCTGCGCTTCCGCGATTGCATGGAGGGCGAGCGTGGTCTTGCCGGAGGATTCCGGCCCGTAGATCTCGATGATGCGCCCGCGCGGGTAGCCGCCCACGCCCAAGGCCTCGTCCAGGAGTATCGAGCCTGAGGGTATCGACTCGATCCCGGCGGCGCTGTCGTGCTTGCCCAGCTGCATGAGGGAACCGGTGCCGTACTGCTTCTCTATCTGGAGGCGGGCGGCCTCCAGGGCCTTCAGCTTGTCCTCCTGGGTCGCGCGCGGGTCGTAGCTGTCGTTCTTGGCCATGGTCTTCCTCCTGGAAATGCGTACGCGATGGGACACAGCCGCGCCTGCGGCACGATCTTGCACTATATCATACACCTCGAGGCGGCGCCGCGGGGGGACAGGTCATGATAGCGCGAAGCGGGCTTTTTGTCACCGGCGCCGGGAGGCTGTCCCCGGCCCCGAAGGCCGGTTCATCGTTTCCTGAACGCTTCCATGGGGTCGAGCGCGGCCGCCCGGCGGGCCGGCATGAGGGCGGCCAGGAATGAGATCAGCACCGTCAGCGCGACCACGGCGGCCAGCTCGCCGTAGGCAATCTCGATGGGGATGCGCTCCAGGTAGTAGCCGGGATCCAGGATGCGGACCCTCTCCGCACCGGCGCCGGGAGCGGCGAACAGGGCGCGGACCGCGTTGGACAGCCACTCCAGGCCGTGGATCAGCTCGTTGATGCGGACGCTGGCCAGGAGCCCTCCCGCGGCCCCGATGGTCGCCCCGGCCGCTCCCAGGAAGGCGCCGCCCAGGGAGAAGGTCCTGGCCAGGTCTTCCGGACGTGCGCCCAGGCTCTTGAGCACCGCTATCTCCTGCCTGCGCTCCATCACCAGGGTGGTGAGCGCGCTGGATACGTTGACGCTGGCCACGGCCACGGTGATGGCCATGATCAGGAGGAGGAGGGTTCGCGTGCTGGCCAGGGATTCGAACAGGTTGAGTTGCAGGGCCCGCCAGGACCAGGTGGTGAATCCGGGCGGCATGGCCTCCTGCAGGGCGAGCGCCAGGGCGTCGGGCCGCTTGAAGGGATCCTCCCCCTTCACCCCGAGCACGGTGCGCGAGCTCTCCTTGGGCAGGTAGCGCGAGGCTGATTCCTGGCGCAGGAACAGCCACTGGGAGTCCAGCTCGCGGTAGCCCGCCGACACGATGCCGCGAACGTTCAGGATGGATACGCGTGGCAGCGGCTCGCCCCCGGCCGAGCGCCGTATGGTGATCAGGTTGACCGTGTCCCCGGGGGCCAGCCCCAGGGACTCCGCCATGGCCACGCCGATCAGGGCGTCGTTGGGCGCCTCCATGGACAGGCTGCCGGCCACCAGTTCCAGGTACTCCGCGGTGCCGGCATCCTCGAGGAAGCCCTGCTCGACTGCCCGGATCGCGGCGCCTTCCCTGCGGCCGCCGGCGAAGGCCACGCCCACGGACTGGGTCTCGAGCCATGCCCCCGTCACGCCGGGCAGCCCCAGGGCGGCTTCCCTGGCCAGCTGCCAGTCCGCCCCGGGCGCGTAGGAGTGGGCCTGGGCGTGGCTGGTGCCCAGCTCCACGTAACGCGCGCTGATGCCCTGGATCATGCCGTCGGCCACCTGCATCACCGTGATGAGCGGCACGAGGCTCAGGCCGACGCTCAGGACGGCGCCGCGGAGCGCCCTCCTGGCCAGGTCGCCGCGCCCGCCCGGGTCGCGCCTGCCGGCGAGCAGCCTGGCGGCGATGAAACCGACGGGGGCGCTCTTCACGCCGGCCCGCCCGCCCCCGGTGCCAGCTCCGCGAGCAGGCCCTCGGAGAGGTGGAAACGCCTGGAGGCGCGTTCCGCCAGGCGTGCGTCGTGGGTGACCACCAGCAGGGTCGCTCCCGTGCGTTCCGCCATCGAGAACAGGAGGTCCTCCACGGATCGGGCGCCGGCCTCGTCCAGGTTGCCCGTGGGTT
>JAKLIU010000355.1 GCA_022709445.1 Spirochaetota bacterium
CTCCTGGAGCGCATCAAGAAGGCCAACGGCTCGGTGACCCTCCGCCTCTCCTTCAAGCTCTCGGAGAAGGCCGACTCCGTCAGTTTCTTCATTTCCGCCCGTGCCGCCGGCTTCGCGCCGTACGCCCAGAGCAACGGGACCCTGCAGTTCGTCAGCCTCCAGTACGCGCAGCGACCCCCGGACGATTTCGTGGAGATCATCGGGCGGATGCTGGAGGCGAACGTGAACTCGGCCCGCCGCCGGGAGGAGCGCATCGTCCTCAACCCCGACGCCGTCAGGAAAATAGGGCTCGCCCGCAAGGAGACGCAGATCGTCATCCAGGGCGTGCCGCGCAAGTGCATCCTGCGGGACCTGTCCTTCTCCGGGGCCAAGATCATCATCCAGGGCCTGGCCAAGTTCCTGGTGGGCAAGGAATGCCGGCTGCGCATCGACCTGGAAGAGCCGCGCGAGACCATCGAGATACCCGGGACCGTGGTCCGCTTCGAGGACGTGGAGGGCCGCAAGGATCTCGCGGCCGTGGCCGTGCACTACGCCGACCAGGGCGTGCCCCTGATCTACAAGATGCACCTCAACGACTACATCGGGCAGGTCAGGAAGGGTTCCGAGGAGGAATCCCCCGACAAGCCCGCCGCGCCCGCGGCGAAACCCCAGCCCGTCGCCGCGAATCCCCCGCCGGAGAACCAATGAACGAGCAGCACGACGATTCCGCGCGGCCCGGAACCCTGGCCTTCATCCGCATCCCGGAGAGCATGGCCGTCCGGATCGGCTCCTTCACCGTGGATCCCGCCATTCCCGTGCCCGTGGAGCTCGGACCCTCGGGAGCGGACCTGTCCGGCCTTTCCTGGGAGATGATCGTGGCGGGCATGCTCAGGCTGCTGGCCGCGGAACCGGACGCCGCGCACGCCGTGTATTACCGGGATTTCGTGCTCGCGGCCAAGCCGGGCATCTTCGAGGAGCTCTCCGAGACGGGCATCCTCAAGGCGCGCAACGGCGACTACCCGGTGGCCGAGGAGATATTCAAGGCCCTCTCCGGACTCTCCCCCGAGGCGCCCGAGCCCATGCTCAACCTGGCCGTCCTCTACGAGGACAGCGCTGATGCCCTGGAGCGGGCAGGCAAGGACGAGCTGTCGGAAACCGTGCGCGACAAGGCCTTTGCCGTGTACAAGCGCCTCCTGGCCATGGAGCCGCCCTTCCCGGACGCGTTCTTCAACGCCGGTTTCTTCTTCCTCAAGGCACGGTCCTTCGATCGCGCCGGCGAGCTCTTCGAAACCTTCGCCGGCATGAGCGACGACCAGGCGAAGGTCGCCAAGGCCAGGGAGATCGTCGCCAGGCTCAGGACCCGCAGCGACGCCGACTCCTCCTTCCGCGCCGCCTACGACGCCATCAAGATGGGGCGCGAGGAGGAAGGCGTCGCCTTGGCCCTGGAATTCTCGGCGGCCAATCCCGGCGTCTGGAACGGATGGTTCCTGGTGGGCTGGGGCCGCCGTCGCCTGGGCCGCTGGGCGGAGGGCCGGGAGGCCTTCCTCAAGGCCCTCGAGCTGGGGGCCGAGGAAACCGATCTCCTGAACGAGCTGTCCATCTGCGAGATGGAACTGGGCCTGCTCAAGGAGAGCCGCGGCCACCTGGAGGCAGCCCTCCGCCGGGAACCCGAGAACGTGAAGATCATCTCGAACCTGGGCGTCGTGGCGAGGCGGATGGGCCGGGCCGACGAGGCCGCCGGCTTTTTCCGCGCGGTCCTGGAGCTGGAACCGGGCGACCGGCTGGCGCTTGCCCAGCTGGAGGAACTCGGTGCGGCCGGTGCGTGAGCCGCCGGTCGGGGTGTTCGCCTTGACCGCCGGCCGTCCGCGCGGCTAGTATCGGAACGCCATGGCGACACGACGAAGCGGCGGCTCCTCCGCCAGGGGCGGTTCATCCTCCTCCACGGGCAAACGGGGCACGGGATGCCTCATCTGGCTCTTTTTCCTCCTCGCGACCCTCCTCCTGTTCGTGTTCAACTGGGACAGGATACGCCAAACCATCGAGGCTACCCGTTTCTCGGAAGCGCTGTCCACTGAACGCGACACCGGCGGGACGGAAGGCCAAGACGGCTCCGCGCGACCCGAACCGACCCCTGAGCCGAGTCCCGGACCTTCCGCCCCGGCACCCGCGGGTGCGACCCCTGCTACCGCGATGGAGACGCCGGCTCCCGCGGTGGAGACGCCGGCTCCCGCGGTGGAGACGCCGGCTCCCGCAGGTACGACCCCTGCTCCTGCGGGCACGACCCCTGCTCCCTCCACTACCGGCAAGCCCGTGACGGTCCCGGTGTCGCCGGTAGAGCAGGTGGCGCGCACGCGGATCGCGGCGCTCTACTTCGTGCGGGTCG
>JAKLIU010000356.1 GCA_022709445.1 Spirochaetota bacterium
CCGACTCGTCCATGCCCAGGAGCTCCTGCCCGAGCAGCCTGGCTATCTCCGCCTCCGGCATGCCGGGCACCGAGCTCAGCTTGAAGGCCAGGGCGGACAGCCGGACGGAATCCGCGCTCAGGAGCACCAGCACGGGGCCCGAAGCGTCGCGGGTCCGCGTCTCGGCGTCCACGGAGAGCACCGGGTCGAAGGAACCCTCGTTCTCGTTGAAGTCGATGGTGGCGCCCTTCAGGTAGAAGCTGCGCTGGATGTAGAACACGTTGCCGCCACGCAGCTGGGCCCTGCCCTTGAGCGAGAACTCGCCGGTGGAGCCCCGGTACGCCACCGCGATGCGGCTGGACGGGTCGGCCTGGCCGTAGAAGAGCGGCACCCGCCGGTCCGGGAAGTAGACCCGGACGCCCTTCCCCAGGCCGATGGACAGGGCTATGTTCACGCCGTAGGGATCCTCGGCGTCGGAGGCCTGCCCGCGCTTGCCCAGGAGCCCCGGAGTGAGCACCACGTCGCCCTCCGGCACCTCGATGCCGCCGGACAGGGAGAACTCCTGGTCCCTCACCTCGATCACCAGCCGGGCCGAGGCCAGGCCATCGATGTCGAGCCCCAGGAGGGCCGTCGACACGGGAAGGAGCCCCGGGCCTTCCGTACGGACATCGATGCGCAGGTCCTCGGGGATGCCGCCTCTCAGCGGGGAGCGCAGGGAAGCGCTGAGCGTGGCCTCGCCGCAGGCCATGCCCGTCTGGTCGGTCTCCATGGAGGATCCGGTGAAGAAGAAGGGTTCATCCAGCGGCCCTATCGGGGCGCCTATGTAGTCCGGCACCTCGAGGAAGACCTCCGACAGCTGCAGCACCCCTTCCACCTCGGGGTCGGACAGCTTGCCCCTGACCCGCAGGGATCCGGTGGCGACGCCGGAGGCGGCCCGTACCTGGGCGATGCCGAGGAAGGGGAAGAGGGAACGAACTTCGAAGACGATGTCGTCGACGTCCAGGCTCACCCCGCCCTCGCCTATCCTGCCCGTGGCGACCAGGGAGAGGGGGAACGCCCGGGAGAGCGAGAGCCTGAGGTCGCCGTGGGCGCCGAGGGAGAACGACGCTTCACCCGAATCGCCCAGCGAAGCCTGTACGGCTCCCCCGGACAGGCTCACCGAGAACGGCCAGTCCACGGGCGCTTCGTCGTTCCAGGCCAGGTCGTCCAGGGTGCCGGTTATCCCGTAGGAGGAAAAGAGCCCGCCGCCTCCGGCAGGATCGCCTCCGGCCGTATCTGCAGCGGACGGGGCGGCTCCGGCGGCCGGGATCGCCTCCCCCGCAGCCTCGAGCCGCATGGTCACCGTTTCGGTGCCGGCCTGCAGGGCCACCGCGGCGGCCACCCGCAGGGAACCGGCGGAGGTGTCGAGGCTGCCGGACAGCCCGTCCAGGGACTGCCCGGCCCAGCGCACGCGGGTATCCGCCAGGGAGAGCACTCCGGTCCGGTACCGGCCCGTGCCGCTTGCGAAGGGCAGCTTGTCGGAACGCTTCCCCTCGTTCATGGTGAAGCTGAACTCCGCGTCCGGCGAACCGAACAGGTCCACGGCTTTCAGCCTGGCATCCAGCGTGCCTTCCAGCCCGTTGATGCGCAGGCGCTGGAGCGGGGCCCTGGACAGGGCCAGCTCGATGGCTGATCCGGTCGACCCGTAAGTCCCTTCCAGTGCATACCCCTCGCCATCGGTTCCTGAAACAGCGCCGGAGACTGATGCCGACGGCTCGGCACCCAGGGACCAGGCGAAGTCCAGGAAGCCGTCCAGCGACGAGACCTTGTCGGAAATCCTGACCGGGGAAGCGCGACCGCCGGACTGGTCGAAGTAGCCTGCCAGGTACAGGTCGGGCACCCGGGTTCCCTCGGGGGGCGAGTCCAGGGAGAGCTCCGTCAGCGCCACCGCCCAGTCCCCGGGCGATGCGTAGCGCGCGTCGGCGGCGACGCTCAGGAAGGACACGCCGCCGGCCAGGGGCAGGGGCATGTCCAGCACCCGGAAGGCCGCGGCCACGGAGCCGTCCACGGTGCGGGCGGAGAGCGTCAGCCCGTAGTCGCCGCTCAGGTGCAGGCCGCCGTCCATCAGCTCCCCGCGGACGGAGTACGGGACGTCCTCCACGTCCAGCTTTCCCTCGAAGGACATGCCGGACTTGGACGACCAGTCCACGGAGGCGGAGCCCGACAGCGAATAGCCGCCGACGCTGGCCTGGAAGCCGTTGACGGCGAGCCCGTCTGCGTCCCCGGTGAACGACAGCTGCGCGTAGGCCGGCGGGGAGCCCTCGTGGACGATCGTCGTGTCGCTCGAGCTGAAGGAAAACTCCCGGAGGTCCGAGAAGACGGACAGGGTGCCGCCCACCGTGAA
>JAKLIU010000357.1 GCA_022709445.1 Spirochaetota bacterium
CGCGGAACACCGGCACGAAGTCGGTGAGCCGGGTCTTGCCTATGACGATGCCGGCCGCGTGGAAGCTGGTGTGGCGGTTCTTGTGCTCCAGCTTCCGGGCCATCTCGAAAAGCTCCTGGTAGCGGGGGTTGGCCTCCAGCTCCCTCAGTTTCGGCTCCAGCTCGAAGGCCGTGGCCAGGGTCATCTTGGGATCCTCGGGCACCAGCTTGGTGATCATGTTGGATTCGTCGATGGATATGTCCAGGGCGCGGGCCACGTCCTTGAGCACGGCCTTGGCCTTGAGCGTCCCGAAGGTGACGATCTGGCCGACGCGGTCCTCGCCGTACTTGGCGGTCACGTAGTCGATCACCTCGCCCCGCCGCTCGAAGCAGAAGTCCACGTCGAAGTCCGGCATGGACACGCGCTCCGGGTTGAGGAAGCGCTCGAACAGGAGGCCGTAGCGCAACGGCTCGATGTCGGTGATGCGCAGGGAGTAGGCGACGATGGATCCTGCGCCCGAACCGCGGCCGGGTCCCACCGGGATGCCCTTGTCCTTGGCCCAGTTGATGAAGTCCGCCACGATGAGGAAGTAGCCGGTGAAGTCCATCAGGATGATGGTCGCCAGCTCGTAGTCCAGGCGCTGCCTGATCGTCTCGTCGGCGTGGGGGTAGCGTTTCTCCAGGCCCCGCCAGCTGAACCAGATGAAGTACCGCGTCACCGGCTGGGCCAGGCGCCTGGCCAGCTCCGCCCTGACCGCGGGGGCCAGCTCGGCGGTGGGGACCTTCCCGTAGCGCGGGTTGGGCTTGCACACGTCCTCGTCGCCCATGGCGGCCAGGTAGGCGGCCACGCGCCCCACCTCGGGCTCGGCGGAAGCATCCTCGTCGCTGCGGAACTCCGGCGGTATCTCGTAGTCGGGCAGGAGGGGGCCCGGCAGGGGGATGCGCAGGTCCACCATCTCGTTCACGAGGAGGGTGTTGGACAGGGCTTCCGGCAGCTCGCGGAAGATCGCGGACATCTCCTCGGGGCTCTTGAGGTAGAAATCCGGCGAGGGGAAGCGCATGCGGCCCTGGTCCGACACCTTGCGGTTGGTCCCCACGCAGAGGAGGGCGTCGTGGGCGGGCGCGTCCGAGCGCTCCAGGTAGTGCACGTCGTTGGTCGCGATGAGCCTGACGCCCAGACGGCCGGCCAGGGGCACCAGGGCCCGGTTGACGCGCTTCTCCTCGTCCATGCCGTGGTCCTGGAGCTCAAGGAAGTAGTTCTCCGCCCCGAACAGGTCGCGGTACTTCCCGGCCACCCGCTCGGCGTCGGCGTCCCGGCCCAGGAGCAGGAGCTGCGGCACCTCGCCGGCCACGCAGGCCGACGAGCAAATCAGGCCCTCGTGGTGCCGCTCGATGAGCTCCCAGTCGATGCGCGGCTTGTAGTAGAAGCCTTCCATGTACGAGGTGGAGGAAAGCTGGATCAGGTTGCGGTAGCCCGCCTCGTTTTTTGCCAGGAGTATCAGGTGGTAGTACTTGTTGCCGCCTTCGGCGCCGGTCTTCTCGAAACGGCTGGCGCCCGCCACGTAGAACTCGCTGCCGACGATGGGGTTGATCTCGGCCTTCCGGCATTCCTTGTAGAACTTGAGGGCGCCGAACATGTTCCCGTGGTCCGTGATGGCCATGCCGGGCATGCCCAGGGCCTTGGCCCGCTTGACCAGATTCTCTATGCTCGCGGCCCCGTCGAGGAGGGAAAAATCCGTGTGGTTGTGGAGGTGGACAAACGACATACTGCCGGCAGTATAGCCTTGCCCGGCCCATCCGTAAAGGTCCGGCTACCTCGCCTCGCGGAGCGGGTCGACCAGGGTCCCGATCCTGGCCAGGTAAGCCGGCCGGTTTTCCGGGCTGAAGTCCTTCTCGGCGAAGCCCGCGGAGGCGAAGGGCTCGCGGCCGCCTTCCTTGGCCATGGCCTTGACGATCTTTTCCGGGTCCGTGTCGCCGGAGACCGTGACGTAGGCGACCCGGGGCAGGACGCCCTGGAAGGTCCGGAGCCAGGTCCGCACCGGCGGGCAGAGGTTCCAGGACCATACCGGGCTGACCACGTAGACCGCGTCATACTTGGACGGGTCCATCATGGGCACGGCGATGGGCGTGGCCGCCTTGAAGCTCGCGTCCATGCCCGCTCCCATGAAGCCGAAGAAGCCGGTGCCGCGCTTCTTGAGCTCCACGATGGCCTCCAGGTGGGCCCCGGTCAGGGCGGCCAGGTCCTCGGCCACCCGCCTGGCGGCCGTGCCCTGGGAGAAGTACACGACCAGCACCCTGCCGGGGTTCTCGACCGGGAGGAGCTCATCCGTGATGGAACTCTCGGCCAGCGGCACGAAGCTCATGCCGCTGAC